>JAKLPU010000165.1:0-4024 GCA_022013755.1 Candidatus Atribacteria bacterium
ACATGAGTAAAAAATATTTTGAATATAATTTATAATTGTGGTATACTTTGTATTTCTGTGCTTGCCACCATCTAGGATAAAGGAAATAAATATGAGGAAAAATGTAAATTTAAGAAATATTGCTATTATTGCCCATGTGGACCATGGGAAGACTACTCTGGTTGATGCTATGTTGAAACAAAGCGGTACTTTTCGGGAGAACCAAGAAGTAAAAGAGAGGATAATGGATTCTAACGATTTAGAGAGAGAAAGAGGAATTACAATTTTCTCCAAGAATGCATCTGTTTATTGGCGGAAAACAAAGATTAATATTGTTGATACCCCGGGACATGCAGATTTCGGTGGAGAAGTTGAAAGAATACTTCGAATGGTTAATGGCGTTCTCTTGATTGTAGATGCCTTTGAAGGGCCCATGCCCCAAACCAGATTTGTTTTGCGTAAAGCAATGGAATTGAATCTTATTCCTATCGTAGTTATCAATAAAATAGACCGGCCTAATGCTCGACCTGCCGAAGTGCTGAATGAAATCTATGATCTATTTATTGAACTGGGAGCAAATGATGATCAGATCGATTTTCCGGTTATTTACACTTCCGCACGTGCAGGTGTTTCCGGATTTTCTGCGGAGGACTTAGAGGATGATCTTGAACCTCTGTTTTCAACCATTTTGGAGCACATACCTGCTCCTTTAGTAGAATATAATGCTCCCCTGCAATTACTAGTGACTAATCTTATTAATGATGATTATGTAGGAAAAATAGTTGTTGGACTTATTAATCGTGGAAAAATTGAAGAAGGGGAAATCGTATCTTTAATCAAGTGGGACAAGAGGAAAGTATTATATAAAGTTATAAAGCTTTATCTTTTTGAAGGTTTAAAAAGAAAAGAGGTAAAAAAAGCTGAATCAGGAGAAATTGTAGCAATAGCCGGAATCAGTGATGCTAATATTGGAGAGACTATTGCCTGTAAAGAAAAACCGGAAGCTTTATCAAAAATCAAAATTGACGAACCAACTTTGACTATGGATTTTATTGTAAATAATAGTCCATTTGCCGGAAAAGAGGGTAAATTTATTACCTCTCGACATTTAAGAGAGAGGCTATTTAAAGAAATAGAAACTAATGTAAGTTTGAAGGTGGAAGAAGCCGAATCTACAGATACTTTCCATGTTTCGGGAAGAGGAGAGCTTCATTTTTCTATTTTAATTGAAAACATGCGTCGCGAAGGTTATGAATTTCAGGTTTCCAAACCCAAGGTTATTTTTAGGCATATTGATGGAGAAAAGCACGAACCGATAGAACTGATGACCTGTGATATTCCCAAAGATACCATGGGGGTAGTTATGGAAATTTGTGGGAAAAGAAAAGCAAAATTAATTAACATGATTGACTTTTCCGATAATCAACTTCGACTTGAATTTGAAATTCCGGCAAGAGGTTTAATTGGTTTCAGAGATGAATTTCTTACCAGGACAAAAGGTAAAGGCATCATGCACCACCTCTTTCTTAATTATCAACCTTATAAGGGGCATATCCCCAATCGCCCTAAGGGAGTATTAATTGTCTATGAAAGCGGATTAACCAGCACCTATGGTCTCCACAATGCTCAAGCAAGAGGTACATTATTCGTAAATTCGGCAACAGAAATCTATCAGGGGATGATTGTTGGAGAAAATAGAAAAACGGGAGATATGGAAGTGAATGTCGCCAAGAAAAAACATGTTACAAATATGCGTGCAAGTGGTTCAGATGAAGCACTTCGTTTGGAGAATCCTCGCCAGTTTTCCTTAGAGCAAGCATTAGATTATATTCAAGAAGATGAATTATTAGAGATTACGCCTTCTAATATACGTCTTAGGAAAAAATTATTGGATTCTAACTCTCGGTATCAACAGAAAAAAAGTTTTAAAAGTGCAGTAGTATGACAGGGAAAGGTTCTTTGACGCACGTCCCCTGTCATTCGTTAGCTTGAGGAGAAAAATTATGACAGATAAAATCAATTTTGAGCATCTCGGCCTTTCTCAAAGGGTCTTAGATGCTATTCATCAGAAAGGTTTTGAAGAGCCATCTGAGATTCAGGCCTTAACCATCCCCGTAATGTTGCGGGACGATACCAATATAATGGCACAGGCTCAGACAGGTACCGGCAAAACAGCTGCATTCGGACTGCCTTTAATAGAAATGATAAACCCCCTTAAGAGAAGTGTACAGGCTCTTATCATTACTCCTACAAGAGAGCTCGCCATACAGGTTTCCGAGGAGATTAGCTCATTAAGGGGAGATTCCGGCATCCAGGCAATTCCTATCTACGGAGGGCAATCGATCGATCAGCAGCTGAGGCGCCTTAAAAAAGGAGTGCATATTGTTGTAGGTACACCCGGAAGAGTAATTGACCACCTCAACAGAAAAACACTCAATCTCAAGAATATCGAGTATCTGATCCTTGATGAGGCTGATGAAATGCTTAACATGGGGTTCATTGAGGATATGGAAGAGATAATGAAACATACCAATCCCCAGAAAAGGACTTTTCTGTTTTCGGCCACCATGCCGTCTAGGATCAAGGCACTCGCCAGTAAATACATGGGGGATTATAAATTTATTACTGTCGAGAAACAACAGCTTACCACCAATCTTACGGAACAGATATATTATGAAGTTAAAGCAGCTGACAAATTTGAGGCATTGTGCAGGATCATTGATATTGAAGAAGATTTTTACGGGTTAGTTTTCTGCCGGACAAAGAATGATGTCGATGATGTTGCCGGTCATCTTATTAACAGAGGGTATGATGCTGATGTCATTCACGGTGATATTTCACAGGCCCAAAGAGAAAAGACCCTGGATAAGTTTAAGCAAAAAAAGATTAATGTGCTGGTGGCAACTGATGTGGCTGCGCGTGGTATAGATGTCAGCAATATGACTCATGTCATTAATTATTCTCTTCCTCAGGACCCCGAATCATATGTGAATAGAATCGGTCGTACAGGAAGAGCAGGTAAACAGGGAACGGCCATAACCTTTATTACACCGAGCGAATATAATAGACTGATGTTTATTCAGCGTATAGCAAAAACCGATATAAAAAAGTTAAAAATACCAAATGTTAAGGATATCATTAAAGCAAAGAAAAAGAAAATAAATGAAGATATGGCAGCTATTAACAGCGAAGGGATAGATAATACCTACTATAATTGGGCTAAAGAACTTCTTGATAATACTAATCCTACTCAGATACTTGCCAAATTACTAAATTATAGTTTTGATGATAAACTTAACCCCAGTCTGTATAACGAAATACAGGATTTATCAGATAAAAACAGAAAAATAGAGATAGAAGGCAGAGCAAGGCTATTTGTGGCATTGGGTAAGAAAGATAAGATAAGCCCAAGCAAACTGGTAAAGTTTATTATCCAAAATACAGGGGTTAGGAATTCTGCTATTGACCAGGTGGAAGTGTATAATGACTTTTCCTTTATAACCGTACCTTTTAAAGAAGCTGAGATTATTTTAGGTGTTTTTCAAAAAAAATCCGGGAAGAAAAAATCGATGGTAGTTAAAGCCAGAAAAAAAACAAAATAGTTATTCTTATCAAGTTCTGTTTGGCAAGAAAAAATATTAATAAATAGGGATAACAAGTCCCATTTTCTTATAAAAACATATACATTTCCTAGCGCAGTATGGCTTCGTAGTATAATAAATATAGAAAATTATATTAATGTAATAAAATACTTGCAAAGTATGTCGATTTGGAAACATAAACGAAATAAATGGTTATCGTAAACTATCTTGCTGTCACCCTTCCTTTAAATAACAAAACAACCGGTGAGTTATCTGATCAATATCCCAACTTGTTCGTTCCTGCAGGATTTACTTTTTCAATTTGGGGGGTAATTTACCTATTGCTTGCTATTTTCATTATTTATCAGTTAATCTATGCCTTCAGAGGGAATACACAAAATTCCTCTTTCCTGGAAAAAATAGGTATCCTGTTTTCCGTTTCTTCTCTTGCCAACCTCAGTTGG
>JAKLPU010000166.1:0-3424 GCA_022013755.1 Candidatus Atribacteria bacterium
AAAATTTATTTATAACATAAAGAGCGTACCTTAAAAAAAGATAAATTTCAAGTGTTTTAACAACTTTTTTATATCCCGTCAATAATCCTTATATCTCATATTCCATAAAATCCTCTGCTAATATAGTTTCAGGAAACACGCTCTGGGCCTCAAGAAGTAAATCACTCTCGGTTATTGTCAACTTATTATTCGAGCTATATCGAGGACTAATGTGAGTTAGTATCAATTGTTTAACCTGGGCTTCTTTAGCAACCTTGGCAGCCATTGTGGTAGTCGAATGAAAATTTCTCTTAGCCAGGTCTTCTTCCTGTTGGGAAAAAGTTGTTTCATGAATTAGGAGATCGGCACCTTTAGCCAGATGCAATAAATTCTTACAATAGGTAGTATCACCACAAAAGACTATCTTTCTACCTTTTTCAATTTTGTTTAAAAAATTCTTACCCTGAAAGATTCTTCCATTGGGTAACTCAACTGTTTTGCCCTCTTTTAGAGTACGATAAATTGGACCAGGAGGGATATTTAATCCGCGGGCTTTATCTATTAAAAAATGACTCCTATCCTTTTTTTCTTCGACAGAATAGGCATAAGTTTTAATATTGTGATTTACTTCTGTATATCGAACTATATACTCCTCATCTTCCCAGATTATTCCTGATGATAAATTTGGTGGAATAATTTTTATCTCAATGTCATAAGGGATATAGGTTTTGGTTATACTTAGGGTTTCTTTTAAATATATATCGAGATCTTCGGGACCAAATATTTGAACTTTTTGCTGATTTTTTCCACCCCTTAAACCCCGGGAAGCTAATAGCCCAGGAAGTCCAAATACATGATCCCCGTGTAAATGAGAAATAAAAATCTTCTCTAATTTAGATAATTTCAAAGAGGTTTTTTGAATCTGCTGTTGAGTGCTTTCTCCGCAATCCCATAACCATAGTTTGTTTTTATTAATAAAAACAAGAGCAACAGAAGATACATTGCGTTTCAAAGTAGGCATGCCCGAACTAGTACCTAAAAATATAACTTTCATTAATTTTCACCTAATTTCTTCATCGTTTCTTCCACACTCAGTAGCTTGGCCTTTTAAAATTTCTATACCGTGCGGCAATGCCTCTAATATTATTTCTAAAGATTCTCTTACTCCTTTAGGACTGCCAGGTAAATTTATTATCAAACTTTCTTTTCTAATCCCTGCCACCCCTCGAGACAATATCGCTCGATTAGTCTTCTTGAAACTTTCACTTCTGATAATTTCGCTAATCCCCGAAACTTCTTTTTCGATTATCGCCAAAGTAGCTTCTGGAGTAACATCTCTTTTGGCTAAACCCGTTCCTCCGGTAGTTAAAATTAAATCGAGATGTAATTTATCAACTGCCTTTATCAACTCTTCTTGAATAATATCCTTTTCATCTGGAATAATTTGATAATATTTAACTTCTCCATTAATCTTCTTGACTACTTCTTCGATTACTTTTCCACTTAGATCTTCTCTCTCTTCTTTTGACCCTTTATCGCTTATGGTTAAAATCCCTACCTTAATCATCCTGAAACCACCTCAATTCCATCACCGGCTTTTACTTTTCCACCCTTTAAAACTCGGGCAAATATTCCTTCTCTGGGCATTACACAATCCCCAATCTTTTTCCTAATTTCGCAACCCTGGTGGCATTCTTTTCCTATCTGGGTTACTTCCAATAAAACATTTTCTCCAACTTTCAATTTTGTTCCCAAAGGAAGTTGATATAAGACAATACCTTCCACGGTTAAATTCTCAGCAAAGTCCCCATGTTTTATTTTAAATCCCTTTCCTTTCATCTTATTAATACTTTCCACTCCTAATAAGCTAATCTGCCGGTGCCATTTGCCTGAATGAGCATCTTTTTCTAATCCGAAGTCCTCGATTAATAACCCTTTAGCAATCTCTTTTTTTACAGTCCCCTTCTTTTCACTTCGACATACAGCTACTATCTTTCCTTTTATTTTATTATCCATTTTTCCACTTTCTCCTTATCATTTATCTGTATATTCACTCCCTCTTTTTTAATGGTCTCGAAAAATGTCCACTCTTGCCTCCGCTTTTTTCTAAAAGATATATCGATTTAATAGTCATCCCCCTATCTACTGCTTTACACATATCATAAATGGTAAGACCAGCAGCTGCTACTGCAGTTAAAGCTTCCATCTCCACTCCGGTTTTGCCCATGGTTTTGACTTTAGATTGAATAATAATCTTATTTTCAATCTCATTGATTGTAAAATTCAGATCCACATTGGTAAGTATTAAAGGATGACACATGGGAATAATCTGGCTGGTCTTTTTAGCAGCCATGATGCCGGCTATCTGGGCTACTGCCAAAACGTCTCCCTTGGCAATCTTTCTATCTTTAATCATTTTCAAAGTCTCTGGCTGCATAACTATAGAACCTTCCGCAATAGCTATTCGTTGTGTGTCTTCTTTGCCTCCAACATCCACCATATGTGCCCTTCCATTTTTATTAAAATGGCTTAGTTCTTTTTCTTTCATTTGCTATCCTCCAATTTTAGACATATTAAAAAAGTCTCTATTTGAGAATTTCTTATTTAATTTATGGCCTTCGGGTTTTATGTTTATTGCTTCTTCAATATTATTTCTTATTATTTTACTCCTGATTATTTTATCATCGGTTTTTGCATTCCTTATTGCCTGCTTAATATCAACCTCTTTATTAGAAAACAAACAAGGCCTGAGTTTGCCTTCGGAAGTTAACCTTATCCGATTACAGGTTTCACAAAAATGCTGGCTCAGGGCAGTAATAAAACCTATGGTACCTTGACCACCTTTGATCTGGTAATATTTTGCTGGCCCATTACCTGAATTTATATTAATAGGTCTAAATGAGTATTTTTCCGCCAAACTCTCTTTGATTTCCAAAACTGAAATAAATTTATCCCAATAATTATCTTTTAGCTCTTCTCCAGAGAGCATAAATTCAATAAAACGAATATTTAATGGTCTTCTTAAAGTTAATCTTACAAAATCTTCTACTTCATCATCGTTAATTCCCTTAATTAGTACAGTATTAATTTTGATAGGCCATAACCCTGCCTTTAAAGCAGAATCGATTCCTTTTAATGCTTTTTCTAAACTTCCCCCTCGAGTGATCTTTTTATATTTTTCTTCCTGCAGGGAATCTAAACTAATATTTACCCGATTCAGTCCAGCATCTTTTAATTTTTCGGCATACTCACTTAAGAAAAAACTATTAGTGGTTAAAGATATATCTTCTAATTTTTTAATCTCTCTTAATTTCTTTATAAAATCTACTACTCCTTTTCTGGCTAAAGGTTCGCCGCCAGTAATCCTGACTTTGGTAACACCTAAATTTACCGCTTCTTCGATAATTTCTACAATTTCTTCATACCTTAAAATTTCTTCATGTGG
>JAKLPU010000167.1:0-7039 GCA_022013755.1 Candidatus Atribacteria bacterium
TATGCCTTTTGATAATACTCTATATACTATGAAGTTATCCGGCGCAGATGTAAAGGCTAATATCGAACACGGTATAATGAATGAGGATATTGGCTGGGTTCAGATATCCGGTGTAATGGTAACTTATAATAAAGAGGCAGAAGCAGGCAACAGAATTAGCAGTATGGTTTTAGCAGATGGCACACCTATTGAAATGGATAAGTATTACACTGTAGTAACCAATGACTTTATGTTTACCGGTGGAGATAATTATAACTTTAAGAATGCTCAAGATGGATTGGATACCTTCATTCCTATTAGGGATGCTATGATGGAAGCAGTAGAAAAGGCAGGAATTATGTCACCAGTAAAACAAAATTGGTTGTCTGAAGAGAAAGTCGGTAAGCTTTATGTGGTAGAAGTGGGTGATTCTGTATGGGAAATTGCTCAGAAATTTGGTACAACGGTAGAAAAAATTGTTGTCCTTAATGAATTAGCTAACTCAAGACTTATCAGACCAGGTCAGAAGTTAATTATACCTACAGAATAACAATTAGAAGATAAAAAGAGGGTGGTATAACTTAGAGACTATCCTCTTTTTTATTGTCAAATATAGAACAACTTCAAATTGACCTGGATAACTTTAAAGTTGTGAATTTTAAAAGTTTTAATTTAAGAAGAGGTTTAAAAAAAAATGGAAAAACTCAAGGTTGTAGATCCGGAAATTGCGAGTTTAGTGGAAAAGGAAATGGAAAGGCAAGTTACAAATATTGAATTAATTGCTTCAGCAAATTTTGTATATGAATCAGTATTGGAAGGGCAAGGTTCTATTTTAACGAATAAAATTGTAGAAGGTTATCCTGGCAAAAGGTATTATGCAGGTTGTGAATATATTGATGAGATAGAAAAAATAGCCATTGAGAGGGCAAAAGAAATATTCGGAGCCGAGCATGCAAATGTACAACCACATTCTGGAGTGAACGCGAATATGGCTGCTTATATGGCCTTATTAGAACCTGGAGACACGATGTTAGGGATGGATCTTCAATGTGGTGGGCATCTTTCTCATGGAAGCAAGATTAGTATTACAGGGAAGTATTATAATGGTATACATTACAAAGTAAATAAAGAAACTGAATTAATTGATTATGATGAAGTTGAGACGATAGCTTTGAAATATAAACCAAAATTAATTATTGCAGGTGGAAGCGCTTATCCACGGCAAATCGATTGGGCTAAATTTAAAGAGACAGCAAAAAAAATAGGGGCATACTTTGTGGTAGATATGGCTCATATTACAGGACTGGTTGCTGCAGGGGTACATCCTAGTCCGATTCCATATGCTGATATTGTAACCGGTACTACTTACAAGACAATGCGAGGGGCAAAAGGAGGAATAATACTTTGCAAGGAAGAATTTGCGAAAAAAGTAGATAAAGCTGTTTTTCCTGGAGTTCAGGGTAGTATACTTTTACATGAGGTATTAGCAAAGGCAATTACTTTTGGAATTGCAAAAACAAAGGAATATAAAAAATATCAAATACAGGTTGTTAAAAATGCTAAAAGAATGGCGGATTATTTTATTAAACATAATATAAGGCTTGTTTCGGGAGGCACTGATACCCATCTTATCTTGGTTGATCTTCGTTCACTAAAAATAACTGGCATAGAAGCTGAAAATGCTTTATATAGTGTAGGGGTTACTGTTAATAGAAATAGAATTCCCTATGATCCTGAACCTCCTACCATAGCTAGTGGTATTAGAATTGGTACAGCTGCGATTACTTCTACAGGTTTTATTGAAGAAGATATTGATGAAATATCTGATATTTTAGTGAGTGTTTTAAGAGGAGCGAAAAAAGGTTTTAATAAAGATGGATATAGAAAAAGAATTTTAAATTTATGCGTTAAACATCCTCTTTATTTAGATTCGCTTGAATTGGCTGAATTGATTAATAGAAAATATAATTACTCAAAAGATAAAATATAATTGATAGAAAAAATAAAGAATTATTTTTTAATACCATAAAAATATTTTAAGTTAAGGTATAGATTTTTAGATATTTGTAGGTTAATATCTTTAATGAAATATTTATGAAAAAATATTCTATACCTAACCTATGTTATGTGGTTGCTATCTAAAAAGTAAAAAAATGTTAATATAGAGGTACAATGCATCGTGCCCAATATAGCCTCTGTCATTCCTACACCCACTTTCGTGAGTGTAAACTGCAGTGGGGATCCAGGAATGAAAGATAAAAAATAGATTCCCGCTTCCGAGGGAATGACAATAGACATTTTAAGAGAAATAATATTTTTAATCTTTTTGGGTTGTAACCATGTTATAATACATTATAATACTTTAAAAATTACCAAAAAATATTAAATGAGGTAAAGTGCGAGAAAAATTGGCACGCTATACCAATTATAACTATGATAACTATTAAGTAAATAAAACGAAAAGTAAAATTCAATCGGAGGTGAATAAAAAGTAAAAAAATAGGAATTTGAGAATGCACATACTATTAGTCGAAAAGGTTCATATTTAAAAAGGTTTATATTTTAATAGGAAGGAGAAAAGAAATGAGAAAAAGTTTATTTGTTTTGACATTGGCAGTACTTATAATTGCTATTAGTAGCGCATCTCTTGCTGCTGATGTTGTTAAAATTGGAATTTCTGAACCCATGACCGGTGCAATGGCAGTGGGTGGCTTGCTTTGTATGCAGGGATATGAACTTGCCCACGAGCAAAACCCCACAGTGTTAGGAAAAACAGTTGAATTAATTCTTGTTGACAACAAGAGTGATAAGGTTGAATCAGCCAGTGCGGTTTCCAGATTAATCGAAAAGGAAGGTGTAGTAGCAGTTTTTAGTGGTTATGGTAGCAGTTGTGCAATTCCAGGCGGTGAAGTTGCTGATAAAGCAGGAATACCAATGATTTCTGCCACTGCAACGAATCCATTGGTTACCCAGGGAAAAGAGTATGTCTTCCGTGCTTGCTTTATTGATCCTTTCCAGGGTGAAGTAATGGCTCGTTATACTTTTGAAAACTTAGGAATCAAAAAAGCAGCACTTTTAGTTGATATTGCTCAGGATTATTCAGTGGGTCTGGCTAATTTCTACAAAAAAACATATATAGAACTTGGGGGAGAGATCGTTAGTGACATGAAATACAATACTGGTGACCAGGATTTTAGTGCTCAAATAAGTCAGGTTATTGCTTCCGGAGCAGAAGCCCTCTTTTTCCCGGGTTATTTCGGAGATGTTGCTTTGATTGCCATTCAGGGTAGAGAATTAGGATTTAAAGGGGCATATTTAGGCGGCGATAGCTTACATAACCCAGTATTAATCGAATTAGCAGGTGATGCTGCCGAAGGTTTAGTCGCAAGTACTTTCTTTGCTGAAGATGCACCTCCTATTCCGGAATCAGTTGAATTCGTTAAACTTTTCAAAGAAAAATATAACGAGACGCCGAATGCGGTATCTATTCTTACCTATGATGCTTACAATTTAATGCTTGATGCTATTGAAAGAGCCGGTTCATTTGATCCGGTGGCTATTAAAGATGCTTTAGCTGCAACAAAAGAATTCCCTGGTGCAGGTGGTTCCATTACTATTAATGAAGTTGGTGATGCCATAAAACCTGCGGTTATAGTTAAAGTTGTAGATGGAACTTTCGTCTATAGTACAACCGTCAATCCCTAAAGATAACTGGTTTTTTTATTAAATTTCAGATAGAGGCAGAATAACAATTCTGCCTCTATCTGAAAAAAGAACCTTTTCGACTAAGTTTCACTTAATAAAGAAAAGAGAAAATAGAATATTTTGATATATATTTGGTATTTTTCTATTTAATTAATAACAGAAAAAATCGAAGAATTTAAAAGCTATAGATATTGTTTAATGACAATTCTAAATAATTATAAGGAGAATTCTATGTCATTACATTTAGTCTTGCAGAATTTAGCAAATGGTTTATCGCTGGGAAGTTTATACGCTTTAATCGCCATAGGATATACCATGGTTTATGGTATTTTAAGATTAATCAATTTTGCCCATGGAGAAATTTTTATGCTAGCGCCTTATTTTCTTTTTTATGGATTATTAATTTTTCATTTACCCTGGTGGGCATCAATTATTGTTGCCATAGCCTTAACTGCCGTGACTGGAATGTTGTCTGAAAGGATTGCCTATAGACCTTTACGGGATGCACCCAGAATCTCTGTTTTGATTTCAGCAATTGGAGTATCATTTTTTCTACAAAATTTAGCTATTGTCCTTTTTACCGGAATTCCCAAATCTTTTCATCGTCCTACATTTTTTAAAAGGTTATTCCAGTTTGGCGAGATTCGTATACAGTCGACTCTTTTTGCTTCAGTAATAATATCCACTATATTTTTGACTCTACTAATATATATTGTTTACAGAACAAAGACTGGTCTGGCTATGAGGTCAATATCTACAGATATTGAGACGTCCAGATTAATGGCGGTTGATGTTGATAAAACCATATCTATAACCTTCGCAATTGGTTCTGCTCTGGCAGCTGTAGGGGGTATTTTGTGGGGCTTAAGATTTCCACAACTATTTCCTTTTATGGGCATGATGCCCGGTTTAAAGGCTTTTATTGCAGCTGTGGTAGGGGGGATTGGGAATATACCGGGAGCGATGCTCGGCGGTTTACTTTTGGGCATGTCTGAAATATTATTTGTTGCTTTTTTACCTGCATTATCAGGATACAGAGATGCATTTATCTTCGCAATCTTGATTTTAGTCCTGTTGCTTAAACCGGATGGCATTTTAGGTAAAAATGTACAAGAGAAGGTATAGCAAAATGAAAAAATATAATGAGAAATTATTTACTATATTAGCTTTAATTGTGCTGGGAATATTGGTATATCTTGCTGAGAATAATTTAGATGCCTACAAGTTAAGGATTCTTAATCTTGGTGCTATATATGTTACTCTGGGTGTAAGTTTAAATTTGATTTATGGGTTTACAGGTCAATTTTCCTTGGGTCATGCTGGTTTTATGGCAATTGGTGCCTATGTGACCACCTTATTAGTGCTTCCCCCCTATTATAAGGAAATGATTTTTATACTCGAACCTTTAGTTTGGCCCTTTACTGTTATGCATACACCTTTTATCGTTGCCCTATTGTTGAGCGGATTATTTGCAGCTATTGCAGCACTTATAATCGGGTTGCCTGTGTTAAGACTTAAAGGGGATTACTTAGGTATAGCTACTTTAGGCTTTGCGGAAATTATTAGAATTATTGCCAATAACATTCCCCAGATAACCAATGGTGCATTGGGAATCAAAGGGATTCCGGAATTTACTAATCTTTGGTGGACAGTAGGGGTGGCAATTGTTACCATTTATATTATTAAAGGATTAATTAACAGTAGTTACGGTCGAGCTTTGATGGCAATCAGAGAAAATGAGATAGCGGCCGAGGTTATCGGAGTTAATCTTACCTATCATAAAGTAATGTCATTTACCATTAGTGCTTTTTTTGCCGGGGTTGCCGGGGGATTATTTGCCTGTCTGATTACAACCATAGACCCAAAGGCATTTATGTTCATAATGACTTTTAATATATTAATTGTGGTGGTACTTGGCGGTTTGGGCAGTATTACCGGAACAGTTCTCGCCGCCTTTTTATTTAATTATTCTTTGGAATATTTACGTCCTATAGAAGCAGGCTTTAATATTGGACCAATTATAATTCCCGCAATACCTGGCTTAAGGATGGTTACTTTCTCAGCCCTCCTCCTAATTGTTATTTTATATAAGCAAAATGGGCTTATGGGAGGTATCGAGTTCTCCTGGAAGGGATTAGCCAGATTTATTCACAAAATTTTCCCAAATAAAAAATCATCTGAAGGGAATGCTAGGTAATGGAATTATTAATGGAATTATTAAATGTAGATAATATAACTATGAAGTTCGGCGGTTTAACAGCTGTAAATAATTTCAAGTTAAAAATTTCTCCTGGCGAGCTTGTTGGATTAATTGGTCCAAACGGTGCTGGAAAGACTACCGTCTTTAATATAATTACCGGAATATATACTCCAACTATGAATAAGATTTATTTTCAAGATAGAGATATTACCGGAATAAAACCTGATAAAATCGCTAAAGCAGGCATCGCTCGAACTTTCCAAAATATCAGGCTTCTGGAGAATCTGACAGTAATCGATAATGTAATGATAGGTTTTCATCTTCACCTAAAATCAAATCTTGCTTCCGCTATCCTTAAATTTCCAAATTATGTTCGTGAAGAAGAAAGCATTCACCATAAATCAATAGAATTATTAGAGAAAGTAGAATTAGAAAAATTCAAACTGGAAAAAGCAGGCAGTCTTCCTTATGGACAGCAGAGGAAATTGGAGATTGTTCGGGCTTTGGCTACCGGACCCAAACTACTGCTTTTAGATGAGCCGGCAGCTGGAATGAATCCTCAGGAAACCAAGGAGTTAATGAGTTTTATTCAGAAGATCCAAGATGACTTCAATTTAACCATTTTTTTAATAGAACACGATATGAAAGTAGTAATGGGAATATGTAGAAGAATTTTAGTCATGGATTATGGAATCACTATTGCTGAGGGGAATCCGGTAGAAATTCAAAATAATCCGGAAGTAATTAAGGCTTATTTGGGGGTGGATGCAAGCTATGCTTAAGATTGATAATTTGAATGTTTTTTTTGGCGGTATACATGCCTTAAAAGGAATTACATTTGATGTTCCCATAGGAAAAGTTATTACTTTAATCGGAGCAAATGGAGCAGGTAAAAGTACTACTTTAAGAACCATCTGTGGTTTAATCAAACCACGGGAAGGCAAAATAAAGTTTAATAATACAGAAATAACCAATATTCCTACTGATAAGATTGTTAAAAAAGGCATTGCACTAATACCGGAAGGAAGGAAAATATTCCCCAATTTAACCGTCCAAGAAAATTTAACCTTAGGTGCTTTTGCCCGGACTGATAAAAAAGAAACTGCGAAAGATCTTGAATGGGTTTACGAGTTGTTCCCTCAGATTAAAGAAAGA
>JAKLPU010000168.1:0-11700 GCA_022013755.1 Candidatus Atribacteria bacterium
ATCTTAAAACCTAATGGTATTTTAGTCATAACATTTGTTACAACTTTTGCTCAATTGATTTCTTTATTAAAGAGGTCGCCTGAGAAAATTAGTGAATGGATACCTATTCTTAATAAAACTATGTCTACTGGTATTAATGTATATGATTTTGATACAGGATTTACCGAAGCATATTTTTTTCATCCTTTAGAAATTGAACCATTTATGCAACAATATTCTTTGCAGATGCTAAAGATTTCAGGTGCGGAAGGTCTGGGCTGTCAAAGTGAGGAAATATTAAAATTATTACCAAAAGAAAAACTAAAAGAATGGATCGATTTCTTTTATTTACATGGATCCGATCCATCAATCTTAGGGGCTAACCAACATATTATATATATTGGAAAAAAAATTTCGTAATGAGTAATGTCTAACAACGGATTAGTAAAACCGCAGGATGTTAGACGAAATACCACCGCCTTTTGGATAGGTAAAAGTTACGCCAACCCTAACGGGATGGCAACGCCAGAAACACCCGGAACGTTATCCGCCATCACTTTAAGAGGAGGTAATGAAAGATGAAGGATTGGAAAGGTGGTATAATTGCTGAGGGGTTAAGTGATCCAACGATTATCAACAAATTTTCCGTTTACAAAGCAACGATTACCAAGGGCAATATGCTGATTGATTACAAAGGAAATATCGGAAGATGGCATGGTTATGAAGTAAAATATTCAAGAGAAGAAATTAATGCCTTACGAATACCGAAGACATTAGGCAAAGTTACTCCCTAGGAGGTTTGATATGACTGATATTATCATCAGAAAAGCAAAGGAATCCGACCTGTTAACAATTGGGAAGTTGACGCTTAAACTCATCGAAGCTATGGGAAATACCGAAGGTATTAACATTAAACTGATTGCTGAGAACTGTCGAAATCTTTTAAGTGAGGCTAACTCTTATATTCTGGTTGCAGAGATAGAAGGAATCATAGCCAGGTTTGTCAACTTTACGACTCGTAAGACAATTTTGCATCGTAGTCTCTCCGGATTAATTGACGAGCTTATCGTCGATAAAAATTATCGTGGTAAGGGCGTTGGTAAGCAACTGTTATCAAGTGCTATTAAAAAGAGTCGTAAACTCGTATGCTGTGAAGTTGAGGTTAGCACTGAGAAGACAAATACTAAAGCGAGAAAATTCTACAGACAATGTGGGTTTACGGAGCGTGGCGTGCTTTTTGAAATAGATTTGTGATTATTGTGATTATAAGGTTGTGGATAACTTCACCTAACGGAGCATATCTGGCTAACTGCCTTTGGTGCGCCGCTCAAATCCAGCTTGACAGCGGATTTTAGATACGCTTGGAACATTATTTGCAATGTAGCTCATATTATTAAAGGTAAATCTGAGGTGAGATAATTTTATGATTAATTTATTAATTAAAGTTGGCATTATATGTCCTTGCAATATTGAATATCAGAGCTGTAAAGAGATATTAAAGTTGCATAATGAAACTGAATTAGCAGGCAGGTTAATTTCATCAAGAAAAGAAAAAGATGTAGAAGTAATAGCGGTACAAGCAGGTCCAGGAAAAATACATTGTGCTTCAGCAAGTCAATTGATTATTGATAAGTTTGAACCTGACTTTATATTTGATGTTGGCGCTTCCGGATCTTTATCAGAAAAATTAAGTATTAATGATATTGTTTGTGCTGAGTATTCATTTGAATATGATGTCTGCTCAGGTGATGATTTAACTAAAATGCCAGATGATTTAAAGACAAGTACAGTACTAAGTAAAATTTCTTCTAAGGAAGTACTAAAAGAATTTTCGAATTGGGCTTGGGAAACGATGGGAACTATAATAAAGGTTGGTAATGTTGCCAGCGGGGAAAAGGATGTAAACAATAAAGAACTTCGTCAGGAGTTAAACCATAAATTAGGTGCCATTACCTGTAATTGGGAAACTTCCTCAGTCTTAAAAATAGCACAACTAAATGGGATAAAAAGTTTTTCTTTCCGGGTGATAACAGATAATGCTGATGAGGAGATGGAGAATGATTTAAACGCAAATTGGGGAAAGGCACTTGAAATTATGAATAAGGCATTGAATAAATTTATTTTTGAAGGTTGGGTTAATAAAATTTGATTTTATTTTATTTTATGTTATAAAGAAAGTAAGTGATAGATAATGAATTTAAAATTAGAAATTCTAACTGAAGATCATGCAAAACAAATATGTTGTTGGAAATACGAAGAAATTTATTCTATTTATAATTATCCGGATTGGGATACTCTAAACCAACAAAGATGGGGGATAACAATAGAGGAGAAAAGAAAGAATGAATTTACTGCCGTTATTGATGAGAGTAATAATTTATGTGGATATATAAGATTTATAGAAAATAAGGATTTTGTTTTGGTTGGATTGGGATTAAAGCCTTCATTATGTGGGCAAGGTTTAGGCAATATCATTATGGAATTGCTAAAAAATGAGTGCAAAAAGAGGTATGGCAGTAAAAAGATTGCTTTAGAAGTCCGTTCTTTCAATAAACGAGCAATCAAATGTTATGAAAAGGCTGGTTTTGAAATAACCGATGTTTACCAAAAGGATACTTTAATAGGCAGCGATGAATTTATAATGATGGAATATAAATGATGAAATAATATTTAAAAGTTTTGATATTTAAGTCAGGTGACAGTTTCTTAATTTAGGTAAATTCGTTATAAATACTATTGGAATTTTTTAAAGTGAGGGTTATAAAGAGATGACTATAAGAAAAGTTGATACAGATTTTATCAGAAAATCATTTACCACAGAAAAAACAGTTTCAGATTACGCAAAAGCAGTTAGTGAAGTTGGACTTTGGGAATCTGAAAAGATGATGATTGAAAAATATTTTAATCCGGAAAACCGAATTTTAGATATCGGATGTGGTGCAGGGAGAACAACCATAGGGCTCTACAAGCTTGGTTATCATTTGATAGAAGGTTTGGATTTATCGGAAGCGATGATAGTGCAAGCCAGAAGAATCAGCAAAAATTTGAATTATAATATAAGTTTTAGGGTGGGAGATGTGGCTTGTTTAGATTATGATGATGAAACCTTTGAGGTAGCACTATTTTCCTTTAATGGGATAATGCAGATACCGAGAAAGGAAAATCGCATAAAGGTGTTAAAAGAGATAAAGCGCATATTAAAACCTGAAGGATATTTCTTGTTTACCACTCATGACCGCGATAGCGGTAAAGAGTATGAATCATTTTGGCAAGAGGAGAAGAAAAAATGGGCATTGCATATACAAGATAAAAGTTTACACGAATTTGGAGATAAGATTATAAATATGGAAGAGAGACATTTTTTTTCATTTTCCCACCAGGGAAGAAGTAATTTCAAGTTTGCAAGAAGAAGGATTTATCTTAATAGGGGGGGTTTCACGTTCAGAATTGTGTGAAGAGTCAGAAGAAGTAAAGAAGTTTTCCACTGATTGCGTATTTTGGTTGGTTCAAAAGCCTTAGATACAATGTCAAGGGGTCTGCCGTCCCCTTGACATTGTAATAATCTTGAGATGCTATAAGTATGATGAAAATTAAAGAAATTAAAGCAAAAACGATAATTGTGAAAACAAATTTACCAGACGGAGATTTTGTTATAAACCCCTATGTTGGATGTACGCATGGCTGTAAATATTGTTATGCAAGATTTATGAAAAGATTTACAGGTCATACCGAACTATGGGGTTCTTTTGTTGATATAAAAAATAATGCTCCTGACTTGATTCCAAAAAATACAAATAAATACAGGGGGAAATCCATAACAATTAGTTCTGTTACAGATCCCTACCAACCAATTGAGGGAAAATATAAACTCACCAGAAAAATTATTGAAAGACTTACACCACTTCAGCCACATTTAAATTTGATTACCAAGTCAGATTTAGTAGTTAGAGATATTGATTTATTTAAGCAATTTAAAAATTGTATTGTAGCTCTTTCTTTTTCAATTACAGACGAAAAACTAAGGAAACAAATAGAGCCTCTATCATCTCCAGCGGAACAAAAAATAAATGCTTTGAAAGAGCTCCATAAAGCGAAAATACCCACAGCCCTTTTTATCTCTCCGATCTTTTCACAAATAACGGATTGGGAAAAAATAATCAATCAAACCAAATCTTTTGTGGATGAATATTGGTTTGAAAACCTAAATCTATATCCCTCTATCAAAAGTGAAATTTTTAGATTTCTTAGAAAGAATAGGCCAGAACTTATTGAAATATACAAAAATATCTACTCAAAAAATAGCGATTACTGGAATATTGAGGAAAATAAAATAAAAGAATTCTGTAAAAAGAATAAAATTAGTTGTAAAATCTATTTTCATCATAAGAGAAAAGATACTTGAGATGACAGGGGACAACGGTCATTTGTCATTTTTTTGGTCAAATGTAACATCCTGTTGAGACCAGAACCCATTTAAATAAAGAAATATTTGAGTTCCTTAGAATGTTTAAAGTTTTAGAACAAGATAGCAAGGTTACCTAATAACGGAAAGTGCCCGGAGATTCAATTTAGAAAGAAAAATCTCGTCACTTCATGAAAAGGGCGGGATTTACTTTTTAAAAAATTGTTATATTTTATTTGTTTTATCTATAAAAATACTATAAAATTAATAGGTATGGAAAAAATAATTTAAAGGTGAGATGATATGAAGAAGAAAGAATATGATGTTATCATTATTGGTGCAGGACCGGCCGGGATTTTTACCGCTCTTGAGCTGACCAGGAAAAATAATCTTTCAGTATTGATATTAGAAAAAGGAAATGAGATTGAAAAAAGAGAGTGCCTGATGAGAAGTAAAGGCGGCGGATGTTTTCATTGTTCTCCCTGTGCAATAATTTCCGGATGGGGAGGAGCCGGAGCCTTTAGTGACGGTAAATTAAATTTATCTACCGAAATCGGAGGACAGTTAGATAATTATATTGATAAGGACAAAGTAGCTGAATTAATTAAATATGCTGATGATATTTATCTCGAATTCGGAGCAGATAAAACTGTTTACGGTACAGAAGAAGAGAAGATAGATATTCTCAAAAAAGAAGCTTCTTTGGCAAAATTGAAATTAATACCTACCAGAATCAGACATTTAGGGACAGAAAAATGTGTAGAAATATTAAAGAAGATGCAGGATTACTTAAAGCATAAAATTGATATTAAAACCGATACCAAAGTCAAAAAAATATTGATGGACAAAGGAAGGGCTATAGGAATTGAGACGAAAAAAGGCGAAACAATAAAAGGAAAATATATAGTGGTTATGCCGGGGAGAGCAGGTTCTGAATGGCTGAAAGAGCAGGCAGAAGCTCTAGATATAAAAATAGCTAATAATCCGGTAGATGTTGGAGTAAGAGTCGAAGTTCCGGCCATTGTCATGAAGCGTTTAACAGACGCAGTATACGAATCAAAATTAGTCTATTACACTCAGATGTTTGATGATAGAGTTCGTACTTTCTGTATGTGTCCTTACGGGGAAGTGGTTACTGAATTTAGTGACGGTATCACTTCGGTAAATGGACACAGTTATCAAGAGCACCGTACTGATAACACTAATTTTGCTGTATTGGTCAGTACCCATTTTACCGAACCTTTTAAAGAACCGATTGCTTACGGAAAATACATTGCGCATCTGGCTAATATTTTAAGCGGAGGGGTGATTGTGCAAAGATTGGGGGATTTGGAGTTAGGCAGGAGATCCACACCGGACAGACTTACACACTCTATAGTCAATCCCACTTTAAAAGAAGCTACTCCGGGGGACCTCAGCTTTGTCCTGCCCTATAGAATACTTTCCGATATCCTGGAAATGCTAAAAGCTATGGATATAATTGCACCCGGAGTCTATTCCAAGCATACCCTCTTGTATGGAGTAGAAGTAAAATTTTATTCTTCACGCTTAGAACTTTCCGACTGTTTGGAGACAAAAGTTACCAATCTGTTTGCTGCCGGTGATGGTGCCGGTATAACCCGGGGGCTTATTCAGGCCTCTACCTCAGGAATTATAGTAGCTGATGAAATATTAAAAAGGGGAAATAAAAATAAGTAAATTATGAAAATACTTTTAACTAATGACGATGGAATATATTCAGAAGGGATTCAAATTTTAAAAAAGCAATTAGATAATATTGCAGAGGTTACAGTCATTGCTCCCGATAGGGAAAGGAGTACTATAGGCCATGCTATGACTCTACGTAAACCTTTGAGAATTAGGAAAGTAAAAATAAACGGTGATTTTTGGGGATTTTCCTTAGACGGCACACCGGCGGATTGTGTCATTATTGGCTTACTGGAAATTATGAAAGACGAAAAGCCCGATTTAATTGTATCAGGAATTAACCGGGGACCGAATCTGGGTGATGATATTTTCTATTCTGGTACAGTTTCGGCAGCAGTGGAAGGAGCGATGAGGAATGTTCCATCTTTAGCTGTTTCCATAGCCGGTTTTGAAGACTTTAAATTTGAATCGGCAGCCTTATTTACAAAAAAAATAGCTTCTAATCTGATGAAAAATAATTTACCCCCAAATTTAGTCTTAAATGTTAATTTTCCCAATATCGATTGTGAAGAAATTAAAGGGGTAGAGATAACCAGACACGGTAAAAGAGTATATCAGAATGAAGTGAAGATAATACATGACCCTCAGGGGACTACCCATTATTGGTTGGGAGGAGAGCTGCCAGAAGGAAATATAGAACCCGATACTGATTTTGAAGCAATTAATAATAATAAGGTGTCTATAACCCCGCTTTCTTTAGATTTAACCAATTATCAGATGATGCCTAAAGTCAAAGATTGGGCAAAAAAATGGAATTTTAAATAGAAGATTATAGTTCGGAGAAATAAAAGAGATGAATGAACAGATATATTTAATTTTAATTTTGGTTTTTATAATTTTGGTACTTTCCAGATTTATAGTAAGGCTGTACAATACTGATAACTCGAAAGTCAAGGGAGCAATCTTTTTTTTTCGCATGCTGCTCGGATTCTTGATAGCTATACTCGTTTTTGTTATAGTAGAAACGATAAGGGGTAATCATGTTGTAGAACGTTTTTTCGGAAGTTAAACAGCGAATACTAATATAAGAAGAAGTGGTTTTTATGGATTTTGAAAAAGTACGGGAAGAGATGATAAGGTATCAGATAAAGGGAAGGGGTATCAGAGACGAAAGGGTTCTTTCAGCTATGAGCAGTATTCCCCGAGAAAAATTTGTCTTGGAGGGAGAAAAAGATAATGCCTATCTGGATTGTCCTTTGTCCATAGGTATGGGGCAGACCATCTCTCAACCTTTTATGGTTGCCTTAATGACTCAATGCCTTTCTCTTAAAGGTTCGGAAACTGTTTTGGAAGTGGGAACCGGTTCAGGTTATCAGGCGGCGATTTTGTCTAAATTAGCTAAAATGGTTTACAGCATAGAACGCTTTAGTCTGCTGGCAGATAGAGCGGAAAAAATACTGAAAGAATTAGAAATAAAAAATGTTAAAGTAATCGTAGAAGACGGGAGCAAGGGCTTGGAGGAATATTCTCCTTATGATGGCATTATAGTCACTGCGGGTGCTCCGGAAATACCGAGAAGTTTAATAGATCAATTAAATGAAAAGGGAAGAATGGTAATCCCTGTAGGCAATTCTTTTTCTCAGGATCTCCTGCTGGGGATTAAAGAAAAAGGTAAATTAAAAATATCAAATTATGGTGGATGTGTTTTTGTCCCTTTAGTGGGTAAATATGGTTGGTAGCAATAAAAAATGGAGCGGGAAACGGGGTTCGAACCCGCGACCTTTGGCTTGGGAAGCCAACGCTCTACCACCTGAGCTATTCCCGCAATTATTTTGCCTCAGATATTATACCTAAATATTGATAAATTATCAACTAATTTATAGTAAAAGTATTGCGTATCGTATATCGAGTATCGCGTGAAGAGAATTAGGATTCAGGAGGTAGGGCAGAGGCACGATGTATCGTGCCCACAGGTGATAGAGGACAAAGAAGAAAAGTTTGCACTAATGTAGTGAAAATATGTAAGAAGTAAGAAAAAACAAAAATAAAAGGAGTGCAATTTATTGAAATATTATCCAAAGAAGAAAAAGAACGGTAAGATAAGAAAAATATTGTTATCTTTAATAATAATAATTGTTGCAGTTAGTTTGGTTGATGCCGTTGATCTATATAAGAATAGAAATAAAATACTCCCCGGAATATCTGCTTTTGGTGTTGAATTAGAGGGGTTAAAGAACGAAGAGGCCCGAGAGATTCTTCAGCCCATTGCTTCAAAAATGATTGATTTCCCCCGAATATTAGTATTTGAAGACCAGGAAATAAAAATTACTCCCCATACTGAGCTGGGCGCTTTTATCGATTTAAATCGAGTAGTCGAGGAAGCTTACAGTATTGCCCGTACCGGAAATATTTTTAAGAGAATAAAAAACAGAATTGTAGTTTGGAGAAAAGGTTACGAAGTACCTTTCCAGGCTGAATTCAATCCGCTGAAGTTTGAAGATTTTCAAAACAAGATAAGCTCCCTGATAAATCGTATGCCTCGTGATGCTTATATAGAAGTTAATAGAATTATTGAAAGTAGGATAGGGGTAAGGCTTGATTTAGAAAAATTTAAGGAAGAAATTAAAGAGTCATTAAAAAGTTTAGATGGAGAAAGGTATATTGTAAATCTACCGGTGATTACTATTGACCCCAAAATTACTACTCAAAATATTTTAAAAGAATTAGCTGTTAATGGGGAATTGGGGACATATCCCACCTCCTTAGAAAATAAAGAAGAGAACACCATATATAATATAAAATTAGCCTCTGAAGTGATAAACGGCATATTAGTAAAACCACAAGAAATATTTTCTTTTAATAAATATGTAGGCCCTGCTGAAAAAGCAGACGGGTATAAGGAAAGCACTATCATTGCTGATGGTGTATTTGCAAATGGTTATGGAGGCGGCATCTGTCAGGTATCGAGCACTTTATATAATGCAGCTCTTTTGGCTAATCTACCAATAATAGAGAGATATAATCATTCAATATATGGTGAGGCAACCAAATACGTTCCTCTGGGACAGGATGCGGCTATATTTTACGGATTTAAAGATCTAAGATTTAAAAACAATTCGGATCATACGATAGCAATTTTTTCGAAAGTTTTTAGAGATACATTACAGGTGAGTATCTTTGGCGGGAACGAGGATAAAGCAGAAGTAGAAATTATTCGCAAAGATAAAAAGGTAATTGACTATCAGATAATTAGAGAAAAAGATTCTAAGTTAAAGGCTGGCCAGGAGATAGTTGTTCAAGAAGGGGTGCCGGGTTATCAGATAAGAACTTACCGAGTTGTTAGAAAAGACGGAGAGGAAAAGATAGAGTTCTTAGCGGAAGATACTTATAATAGTGTGCCGATGATAATTAAGGGAAATTAGTATCTAAAACGAGTCGAATAAATTTGACTCCTACAGGAAATAAAAAACATGACAAAGAATCGCCCCCCAGCACATTTTTTAAAAGTAATATTCATCATATCGATATTATTACTTTTTTGTTTCCCCCAAACTGCTTTACTGCAAACAACTTCTGTCGAATACATCTGTGCCGGAACAGATTATGAGACTCTCGTTTACATAATTAAGACTGATTATAAAGAACCGACGATAATGGTTGTAGCCGGGACACACGGAAATGAAAAAGCCGGCATTAAAGCTGCCGAATATTTAAAAGACAACCTACACATTGAAAGAGGAACTTTGATAATAATACCGAAAGCAAATATTTTAACCTGCGAAGAAAACGTAAGGTATTTCTCCCCGGAAATTAATTTAAACAGAGTTTATCCCGGGAATCCCCAAGGAAATTCTGTAGAAAAATTAGCTTATGAAATATTTAGCCTGATGAAAAAATATGATATCGGTTTATTGGTTGATTTACACGAGTCGATAGAATTTTACAGGAAGAATCCTAAAAGTTATGGCCAGACTGTAGTTATAGATTCGAATGATGATTACTTATTTGAGCTGAGCTCCTCTCTGGTTGAGGAGATGAACCAGGGGATTATCGAAGATGGCAATAAATATCAGGTTTTAGTGGACCCGGTCAATGGTAGTACTGCTTATTGTGCCCATTATCAGCTTGGCATTCCCGCTTTAACTTTTGAAACCTGCAGAAAATTACCTTTATCCTTCCGAATAGAAGAGCAAATTAAGTTTGTAAAGATAATATTATCTAAATGGAATATGCTTGCAGCCCAGAGGTAATCCCGCATTCGATGAGGAATCTACATTTCATGGAAATGACAGATATAGGGGTATAACTTTCTGTTTTTAATTATAAGAATTAATCTTTAATTGTCCTTGGAAGTGTCCTTAACCTCTTCGTTTTCTGTTGCCTCTTCTGAAATTGTCTCTTCCGAAGTTACTTGTTCTGTAGAGTCTGATGGTTGGCTCTCTTCTGCAGAAGATTTTAACGATTCAATTTCAGCGTCAAAATCATAATTGTAAACAATAACAGATTCTTCTCTTAATTTTGAGATAAATGCTGATATTGCTTCATTTTCTCTTTGGGACCTCAAAGTATTGCTAATTTGTTCTTTTGCTTCTTCAAAGGTAGGGGAATATTCCTCTTTCTTCTCCTCGCATTTGATAATATGGTATCCAAACTGTGTTTGTACTACATCACTAATCTCACCCGGTTCCAACGAAAAAGCAGCATTTTCAAATTCTTTCACCATCTGACCTCTACCGAAAAATCCCAGGTCTCCGCCGCTTGGAGCAGAAGAGTCCGTAGATTTTTCTTTGGCTAATTCGGAAAAATCGGCAAGACCTTCTTTGAGCGGTAGAAGAAGATTATTTGCCTCTTCTTCAGTTTCAACCAATATATGGCGGGCGTGAACTTGCTCGGGTTCAAGGAAACTTTCCTTGTTTTCATCATAATATTCTAATAAATCTTCATCGCTGATGCTTACCTGATTCCTGGTTTCTTCTAAGACAGAATTTATCATTAATTGTCTTTTTATATCCTCTTTAAGTTGAGCAAGGGTGATATTATTTGCTTTTAGGGCTCCATCGAATTCTTCAGGAGAAGAGAAATTATCTTTAATCTTGTAAATTTCTAAATTAATATCATCGTTGGAAATCTTAACCTTCTCTTTTTGAGCTTGCTGATATAAAAGTTCATAGTCAATTAGTTGGTTTAATATATTTTTTTTAAAAGAAACAATTGCAGATTGGTCTAAGCTGGAAAGAACAGCATCATCGTATCGAGAGATAGCGTTTAAAAAAGCACTTTGCAGCTGGTCAGAGGTAATGCCCGATTCATTTACTTCGGCAATATAGTAGGTTTGCCTCTGGCTGCCAGAGGATCTGTATTGGCCTAAACCGTAAAAAATAGATACACCAAAGGCGGCAATTACTACAATTAGTATAATTTTCATATTTTTTCTTATTATTCGTAACATAGTCTATTTAAAATCTCCTTTTAATTTAATTGTAATTGTATAGATTCGTTAGTTAGTTACTTGGTTAGCTGGTTAATTGGTTAATAAATTATCAGTATTAAACTAGTTAACTAATTTCCTACATTTATTATCCTTATGCTTTTATCTCATTCCCATGAAGCCTGTCCTCGACCTGATCGGGGAACGGGAATCTGTCTTTCTTTGTCCTCTATTACCTGTGGGA
>JAKLPU010000169.1:0-10098 GCA_022013755.1 Candidatus Atribacteria bacterium
AGGTTAATAGAAGAACAAATATATCTTTTATCCTTATATTAACCCTAAATACCTTTAATTTTTTTAAGTTACAAAAAATCATTGCTAAATATAGTTAGTTACAACACAGCCTCCTTCGCGGGAATGACATGAGGGACGCGGGAATGACAGAGAGAAATGGGAATGACATCTACAAAATCACAAAAGAAGGATAGATTCCCGCTAAAAATAATAAGCAGGATATAGTAATATGTGATTAGTAAGGAGTAATTTGTAGGGGCGTATTGTATACGCCCAAAAGATAACAACATAAAGAACCTGTAATGAAAGAAAGGTATGGAGAATTAATTGTATGTCAGAAAATAAAGATCCTTATAGTAAATTAAAAAAGCAGTTATATTTAGCCAGAATAATATTTCATATACCAAATTTTATAAAATTATGCACGAGATTACTTAAAGATAAGAGAGTGCCTTTTTATTTGAAATTGTTAGTCTATGGAGCAATTGCCTATGTAATATCACCCTATGATTTAATACCTGATTTTTTGGTTCCATTTTTAGGATTTTTTGAAGATATTATTATCGGAATTTTATGTTTAATCGGTTTAGTTGAGTTAAGCCCGCCTGAAGTTGTAGAAGGACACGTAAAAGCAATAGATATAGAAAATAGGCAGAGGTACAGATTTTTCCGTTAATGGAGAGGATAATTAAAGAATATGCAAATTGGAATTAAATCTTTAGGCTGTCCTAAAAACTTTGTCGATACTGAAGTAATTTGTGGGAAGTTAAGAGAAAAAGGATACCAAATAAGTGAGAAGATTGATAATTCAGATATAGTGATTATAAATACCTGTGGCTTTATAAGAGATGCCGTAGAAGAATCCATTGAAGAAATTCTTAATCTGATAAAATTAAAAAAAGAAGGAAAGATAAAACATATAATAGTAACCGGATGCCTTCCTCAGAGATATAAAGATGACAATCTTAATCAGGAATTTCCTGAAGTTGATGCCTTTTTAGGAGTAGGAGATTTATTAAAGATTGATATTGTAATAAAAAGTGTTTTGCAAGGTGAACAAATCTTTAAAGTAAGTCCTGAACCTAAATTTCTTTATAACCATAATACCCCTCGAACTATTCTAACCCCCCAGCATTATGCCTACATTAAAATATCCGAAGGCTGTCAAAATAATTGTTCCTATTGCCTGATACCTCAAATCAGAGGAAATCATCGCAGTAGAAAGATGGAAGATATAATCGAAGAAGTAAAAATAATTTCTGCAAAGCAAAATCTTTCCGAAATAATTTTAATTGGTCAAGATACCACTTTATACGGAATCGACCTCTATGGAGAATATAAATTAGCTGAATTGTTAAAAAAACTTTCTCTTCTCGAATTAAATAATTTGAAATGGATAAGATTTTTATACACCCATCCTGCTCATTATAATGATGAATTAATTGAAGTGATAGCAAATTATCCTAAGATATGTCCCTATTTGGATTTACCTTTACAGCATATAAGTGATAAAATATTAAAAAGAATGAATAGGCCGATAAAAAAAAGATATGTTATTTCATTAATTAATAAATTAAGAGATAGAATTTCGAATTTAACTTTGCGCACTACTTTTATGGTGGGATTCCCGGGTGAAACCGATAAGGACTTTGAAGAATTATTGAATTTTGTGAAAGAATTTCGATTTGAAAGGTTAGGAACTTTTATTTTTTCCCGAGAAGAGGGAACTCCGGCTTATGACTTTCCTCAACAAATTCCCATGCGAATTAAGAAGGAGCGCCTGAAAAAATTAATGTTAACCCAGCAGTTGATTTCAAAAGAAATAAATAGTTCTTATATGGGAAAAGAAATAGAAGTACTAATTGATGAAATAAAATCGGGTAAGCCGAAAATTGCCATTGGACGAACTAAAGGAGACGCTCCGGAGATAGATGGAAAAGTTATAATAAGGGGAGATAAGACTAAAGTTGGAAGATTCATAAAAGTGAAAGTGACTGAAGCTTCCGAATATGATTTAACTGGAGAGATTAGAAAATAATGAAAAGTATGGAAGAGGAGGGATTAATCTTGATTAAAGAAAGATTGAAAGTATTTAGAGAAAAAATAGAAAAAGAAGACAAAGAGATCGAAGGGTTTTTAGTTACTAACCTAAAAAACTTAAATTATTTAAGCGGATTTGACGGAGAAGGATTTGCTTTGATTGGGACAAACGGTAAAAATTATTTGCTAACTGATTTACGTTATACTGAACAAGCTCAAAAAGAAAGCCCTGACTTTAAAATTTTAACTGATGAACCGAACAAAAAGAATGCACGGATATTAGCATTAAAAAAGGTATTAGCCCAAAGTAAGATTAAAAAAATTGCCTTTGAAAGCAATAATTTAAGCTATGCTGACTTTAAGAAATATTCTGATAGTTTTGAATCTATAGAATTTCTACCCACTGAAAATATAATAGAACAGCTAAGAATGATTAAAGATAAGGAAGAAATTATTAAAATAAAGAAAGCAGCTCAGATAACCACGGAAAGTTTAAAAGATGTATTTGAAATAATAAAACCGGGCATGAGAGAGCTTGATATTGCCTCTGAGTTAGCTTATACTATGAGAAAAAAAGGCGCCCAGAAAGAAGCTTTCAATATTATTGTGGTTTCAGGTGAAAGATCATCTTTGGTTCACGGAAAACCTTCTGAAAAAAAGATTGACGAAGGAGAACTTATAATTATTGATGTGGGAGCGAATTATCAGAATTATAATTCTGACATAACCCGTACTATAATTATGGGAAAGGAAAACGCTAAACAAAAGGGGATATTTTCTATTGTCTTGGAAGCACAAAATAAAGCCCTTGAATTTTTAAAGCCTGGTGTAAGCTGCAAAGAAGTGGATTCTACAGCAAGGGATATAATTGTAAAGAAGGGTTATGGAGAATATTTTTGCCATGGTTTGGGTCATGGAGTAGGGTTGGATATTCACGAATTACCGCGAGTTTCTTTCAGTGATGACACAGTTTTACTACCCGGAATGGTAGTTACCATTGAACCTGGAATATATTTACCGGAAGTTGGCGGAGTTAGGATTGAAGATTCGGTTCTGATAACTGAAGCAGGTTATGAAATATTAACCTGGTTTCCAAAAATATTGAATCTCTAAAAATGTAAGGAGAAAATATTATGATTAGTAATTTAAAGAAAGTAGATCCAGAAATATTTGAAGCTATAAAAAATGAAGAGAATCGTCAAAAATATACCATAGAATTAATTGCTTCAGAAAATTTTGTTTCCCCGGAAATATTAGAAGCCCAGGGTTCAGTTTTAACTAATAAATATGCTGAGGGCTATCCAGGGAAGAAATACTATGGTGGATGCAAATACATCGATGTCATAGAAAATTTAGCTATAGAAAGGGCTAAAAAGATATTTAAGGCCGAACATGCTAATGTTCAACCTCATTCCGGTTCACAGGCAAATATGGCGGTTTATTTCAGTGTTTTAGAGGTAGGGGATACTATTTTAGCTATGAATCTTTCTCATGGCGGCCATCTTACTCATGGGAGCCCGGTAAATTTTTCTGGTAGATTCTTTACTATTGTTCCCTATGGAGTGGGGAAAGATACCGGAAGAATAGATTATAATAACTTAAGAGATTTGGCTATAAAAAATAAACCAAAATTAATTATAGCCGGCGCGAGTGCCTATCCGCGTGAAATAGATTTCTCTGCATTCAGGTCTATTGCCGATGAAGTCGGAGCATATTTGATGGCTGACATTGCTCATATCGCAGGATTGATTATAGCAGGTCTTCATCAAAGTGCTGTACCTCATTGCCATTTTATAACCACAACTACTCACAAAACCTTAAGAGGGCCCAGAGGCGGTTTAATTTTGTGTAAAGAGGAATATAGTCGAGCAATTGACAAAACTATTTTCCCGGGGATTCAAGGCGGCCCACTAATGCACGTTATAGCAGCTAAAGCGGTCTGTTTTAAGCAAGCAACGACCCCAGAATTTATGAACTATCAGAAACAAATCGTTAAAAATGCCAAAACCCTGGCTGAAAAATTAATAGAATTAGGTTATAATTTAGTATCCGGCGGAACCGATAATCACTTGATGTTGGTAGATTTAAGAAATAAAGGAATTACCGGAAAGCAGGCAGAGAAAGCTTTGGAAGAAGTCGGGATTACTGTTAATAAGAATATGGTTCCCTTTGACCCTCAAAAGCCTTGGGTTGCCAGCGGAATAAGAATCGGAACTCCTGCAGTGACTACACGGGGGATGAAAGAAAAAGATATGAGTGTAATAGCCGAAATGATGAACAGAGTCCTGAATGATACGGAAAATCAGAAAATAAAAGACGAAGTAAGAAAAGAAGTAGAAAGTTTTTGTCAAAAATTTGTATAGAAAGAAGTAGGGGCAGACCTTGTGTCTGCCCATAATGAGTAATGAGTTATAGGAACACAATGCATCGTACCAATACAGTGACTGATTGACTAAATAACATAGAAAAAAATACGTAAATAGAGAATTAAGCAAAAAGGAGGTTTTATCTTGATTTCTACCAGCAATTTTAAAAAAGGGTTAACTATCGAAATAGATGGTGAAATATACAGTATTGTGGATTTTCAACACGTAAAACCCGGTAAGGGTGGTGCTTTCGTAAGGACTAAGTTTAAAAATGTAAAAACCGGGCTTGTTACCGACAAAACATTCAGAGCAGGAGAAAAAATGGAGCAAGCTGTAATTGATAGAAAAACTATGCAGTATCTATATAATGATGGTAATAATTATTGTTTTATGAATAAGGAAAATTATGAGCAAATTTCTTTATCTAAAGAACAGATAAGCGAAATAACCGATTTATTAAAAGAAGGCAATGATGTGGAGGTTGTATTCTGTAAAGAAGAACTGATTGGTGCTGAATTACCAAATTTTATGAGTTTAAAAGTGATTAAAACCATGCCTGGTGTAAAGGGGAATACGGTGTACGGTGCCCTTAAACCGGCTACTTTAGAGACCGGAACAATCATTCAAGTTCCTTTGTTTATAAAAGAAGGGGACATAATAAAAATAGACACCAGAGAAAAGAAATACATAGAAAGAGAATAGAAGATAGCATAGAGCGTTTAGCGTATAGCGTTTAGTTAGGAAAGAGGGAGTCAGAATTCAGGAGTAAGAATATAAGATAGTATCGCGTATAACATTTAGCGAAAAGATTTAAAAAGGAGAAAAATGCAAACTATTAAAACTGATCTGGGAGAAATAAATGTTTCCAGAGAAACAATCGGGAGTATAGTTAGTTTAAATTTGGCTGATGTTAAAGGGGTGGTCGGAAGCAGAAAATCAATAATAAAAGAGATAACTGACATGTTAAGGGGAGATACGAGCGAAAACGAAAGAGAAGAAGCTTCCCGTACTATAAAAGTAGAGGTAAAAGATAATAAACCTTTGATAAATTTATATATTATTATAAAGTATGGTGTAAGGATACCCGATATAGCCTGGGATATTCAGAATAGGGTCAAAGAAGGTTTAAGGGAAAAATTAGGTACAGATATTAATGAAATAAATATTCATGTTCAAGGGATACAGTTTCCCAAGAAGACACAAAGCAGGAGAGATTTAGTTGCTTCCAATTTATTTGTAAAAGTTTTTTAAGATACAAATGGGGTCAGGTCTCAACATTTGACATAACTTATTCCTAAATAATGAAAAGAAATAAGTTATGTCAAATGTTGAGACCTGACCCCATATAAACGGAGGAGTAATGGGAGGGAGAAGGTTATCCCGAGAAATGGCCTTAAAAGCATTGTTTCAAATTGATTTAGTTAGCACTAATATAGAAGAAGCACTGAAATACACTTTCGAAGATGGTGAATTTTCAGATGAAGTTAAAGAATTTTCTCTAATATTGGTTAATGGCGTGTTGAGTAATTTATCTAAAATAGATAAGTCAATTAGTAATTATACTAACAATTGGTCTTTGGAAAGAATTACTAATATTGATAGAAATATTCTTCGGATAGCGATTTACGAAATATTATATTTAAACAATATACCCAAAAGCGTTTCCATTAACGAAGCAGTTGAATTAGCCAAAAAATACGGTACAAAAAGTTCTTTTAGTTTTGTAAACGGAGTTTTAGGGAAAATTGATAAGAATGATAAAGTATTAAAGAAAATAGATTAAACGATTATGATTAATTATACAGAATCAAAAATATATACAGTTTCCAAGCTTAATAAATATATAAAAAAGCTTTTTGAAAATGATTTTAATCTGCAGGATATATGGATATTGGGAGAGATATCCAATTTTAAGCTGCATTCTTCAGGACATATGTATTTTGTGCTCAAGGATAAGGAAAGCCAAATTAAATGTGTAATGTTTAGAGGAAACAATTGTAATTTACGATTTATGCCAGGAGATGGAATGAAAGTTAAGGTGCGAGGGGATGTCAGTGTTTATGAAAAAAGAGGAGAATATCAGCTGTATGCAAAAGAAATTATTGAAGCTGGGAAGGGTGAACTTTATTTAGCTTTTGAGAGATTGAAAGAAAAGCTAAAAGATGAAGGGCTTTTTTCAGAGGAAATTAAAAAGAAATTACCGCTCATTCCGCAAAATATTGCAGTGATAACTTCTCCTACCGGCGCAGCAATTAGGGACGTTATAACTATCTCATTGAGAAGGTTTCCCAATCTTTCAATTTTAGTTGTTCCTTCCTTGGTACAAGGGACATTTGCCGCTAAGGAGATGGCTAAAAAGATAGATTTTTTAAATAAATACTTTAAAGATTTAGATTTTATTATAATTGGCCGAGGGGGAGGTTCATTGGAAGAATTATGGGCTTTTAATGAAGAAATTTTAGCTCGCAGTATCTATAACTCTAAAATTCCTATAGTTTCAGCAGTAGGCCACGAAACAGATTTTACTATTTCAGATTTTGCGGCTGACCTGCGTTCTCCCACTCCATCTGCAGCAGCTGAAATGACTATACCGGATAAAAATAATCTGATAAATAATCTAAGTTTATTAAAAAGCAAAATGAGCAGGGCAGTTAAAAGAAACCTTGAGTTAGAAACAGAAAATTTAAATTCTGTAAGTAGAAGCCTTAAATATCATGGACCGGAAAACAAAATTAATCAATATTACCAATATATCGATGAATTTAGTGCTCGCTTAAATTCAAGGATTAAGCACCGGGTAGAATTATATGAAGAAAGAATAAAAAAAGATTCCCAAAGACTGGGCTCATTAAGTCCTTGGGCAATAATTGAAAGAGGATATAGTATTTGTAGAAAAATACCTGGCAAGGAGATTATTAAAAGGTTGGAACAAATTGAAGTTGGTACAAAAATAGAAGTTATCATAAGTGATGGTAAGATATTGAGTAAAGTAGAAAAAAAGGAGGCTGTTTCAAATTGAAAAACAAGAAAAAAGTTGAAGATATTCCCTTTGAAGAATATTTAAGAAAATTAGAAAAAATTGTTCAACAATTAGAGGAAGGCGAATTAACCTTAGATGAGTCGGTAAAGACCTATGAAGAAGGAATGAATATATCGAAAATATGTTTGGAAAAACTGAATAAAACTAAAAAGAAGATAGAACAACTGGTAATTGAGAGTGAAGAAAAATATTCTACCAAACCTTTTTCTGAAAAAGAAGGAGAAGATACAATTAATGAATTTTAAAAAATATCTGGAAAATAGAAAAAATATCATAGATAAGGCTTTAGATGAATATTTGCCACCGGAAGAAAAATCACCTTCAATTATTCACAAAGCGATGCGCTATAGTGTTTTTAGCGGAGGGAAGAGAATTAGGCCAATTTTAACTTTTGCAACAGCTGAATTGTTTGGAAAAGATACTGAAAATGTAATAAAGGCAGCTTGTGGAATTGAATTAATTCATACTTTTTCATTAATCCATGATGATCTCCCTTGTATAGATAATGATGACTTTAGACGGGGGAAACCAAGCAATCACAAAGTATTTGGAGAGGCCATAGCTTTATTAGCAGGGGATGCCCTTTTAGTTTCCGGATTTGACTTAATAATTAAAAATTCTGAAGTTAAAGAAATAAAAAAACAATCGATTCTAAAATTGATAAAAGAAATATCTTTTTACATTGGAACTGAAAATATGTTAGGAGGACAAGTAGAAGATATATACTTGAAAAATGCAGATATCAAAAAAGAAGATCTAACTAATCTATATATGAAAAAAACTGCGGCCTTAATTTGTCTTTCTATTAGGGCAGGTGCAATATTATCCGGGGCAAACCAAAAGCAGCTTGAAGCTTTAACCAAATATGGTGAAAATATAGGATTAGCTTTTCAAATTATTGACGATATGCTCGATATCATGCAAGACCAAAGGGATATAGGAAAACCTACTTATGCTAATAAATATGGGATAAAAGAATCTAAGAGCGAATCTGAAAGATTGATTAAGGAAGCAAAAGATTCTTTAAAAATATTTAATCATAAAACTGCAACATTGAGAAGTTTAGCTGATTATTTACTGACCAGAAAAAAATGAAAAACTAGCGTACAGCGTTTAGCGTAGAGCGTATAGTTAGGAAAGAGGGAGTCAGAATTCAGGAGATAGAAGCCAGAATAAATTCGTATCTCGTATTTCGTGAATCGTATCTTGTTAAGAAACCGTTATGTGGCTGCTCGATACGCGATACTATATTCCTATACGCTAAACGCTACCCGCTATACGCTATATTCTTTACGCGATACTATATTGATACTTTTACTATACGCTATACGCTAAAAGAAATTAAGGAGGGAAAATGTTTAGATCGAACAATCGAAAATATAATGAAATACGACCTATAAAGATTACCAGAAATTACATAAAATATGCAGAAGGATCTACCCTTATGGAAATGGGGAGTACTAAAATAATATGTACCGCTTCGGTTGAAGACAAAGTTCCTTTATTTCTAAGAGGAAAAAAGAGTGGTTGGATTTCAGCTGAATACTCTATGATTCCCCGAGCAAATCAAATTAGAAATATCAGGGATTCAGTTAAAGGTAAAATAAGTGGAAGGTCTTCTGAAATTCAAAGATTGATAGGGAGATCTTTAAGATCAGTAGTAGATGTAATGGAATTAGGAGAGAGAACTATTTGGATAGACTGTGATGTAGTTCAAGCCGATGGTGGAACCAGAACCTCAGCTATCATCGGTTCTTTTATTGCTCTATTTGATGCTTTAAATTATCTGAAGGCTGAAGGGCACTTAGATGTTATTCCCATAAAAGATTATGTAGGGGCAATTAGCGCGGGAATAGTTGACGGAGAAATGTTATTAGATTTAAGTTTTGAAGAAGATTCTCATGCTCAAGTCGATCTAAACATGGTAATGACTGAAAAAGGAGAGATAATAGAAATTCAAGGAACGGCTGAAGGTAAGCCTTTTTCTAAAGGAAATTTAAAGGAATTGATTAAATTGGCAGAGACAGGAATAAAACAGATAATCGAAGAAGAAAAAAATATATTGGGAGAAATATGTTAGAGATACTTATTGCTACAAATAATTTAGGCAAAGTTAAGGAAATAAAAGATATTTTAGACAGTCCTGAAATAAAAATATTAACTATGAAAGATTTTCCTCATCTTCCAAAGATAGAAGAAGATGGCAAAACATATCAAGAAAATGCTTTTAAGAAAGCCAGGAAGATTTCAGAGTATACTGGTAAAATATGTTTAGCAGATGATTCAGGATTGGAAATTGATTATTTAAAAGGAAAGCCGGGAATATATTCTTCAAGATGGGGAAATAGTGATGAAGAGCGTATAAACAAAGTACTTAAATTATTAGAAAATATTCCAAAAAATAAAAGAAACGCGAAATTTGTTTGTGTTGCAATACTTGTTTTTCCGGATGGGAAAATATATACGGTTAAGGAAGAATGTAAGGGTAGTATTGAGTTTAAGCCAAAAGGTGAGCATGGATTTGGTTATGACCCTATTTTTTTGGTTCCGGAATATGACAAAACTTTTGCAGAATTAGGAGATAAAATTAAGAACCAGATAAGCCATAGGGGTAAAGCAATGAGAAGGATGATTAACATAATAAATGAATTA
>JAKLPU010000170.1:0-3030 GCA_022013755.1 Candidatus Atribacteria bacterium
ATTTACCAAATATAACAAATTACTTCTCCACCAAGATGACGCTGTAGAGCCTCTTTACCAGTCATTATACCCTTAGAGGTAGAAATTATAGCGATCCCGAGACCACCCAATACTTCTGGTACCTCATCTTTTTTTGCATAGACTCTCAATCCAGGCTTGCTAATTCTTTTAAGATTATTGATGGTCTTTTCTTTATTAATATATTTTAAATAGATGGTCAATTGACCTTGTTTATTATCCTCTCTATATTTATAGTCTCTAATAAAACCTTCGTCTTTTAATATACGAGTAACTTCTAATTTTAACTTTGATGATGGTACAATTAAAGAATCATGCCGCACCTTGTTGGCATTTCTAATTCTAGTTAGCATATCAGCAACAGGATCCGTTACAACACTCATATATAATATCCTCCTCTCTTTTAAATCCAACTCATTATAATAGACTTCGTTAAATATATCTTTTACCAGCTTGATTTAGTTATTCCTGGCAATTCTCCTCTGTGGGCCATTTGTCTAAAACATATTCTGCATATACCAAATTTCCGCATATAGCCTCGAGGTCTTCCGCAAATATTGCAACGAAAATATTTCCTTACTTTATATCTGGGTTCTTTTTTAGCTTTTACTAATAGGGATGTTTTGGCCACACTATTTCCTCCTTTTTAGTACATAATATGACTTGCTTATTTCTCTACGTTATGTAGACGTATTTTAATACGACTCTCTATACCCAAATTCTAAATCCCTTTTTCCCAACTATACGCTCTACGCTCTACGCTCTACGCTATTTTTTAAAAGGAACACCCATTAATTCTAAAAGGGCTTTCCCTTCTTCATCATTTAAGGCACTTGTTACAATAGTAATATTCATTCCTAAAGTATTAGTTACCTGATCAAAATCTATCTCGGGAAAAATTAACTGTTCTTTTATACCTACAGTATAATTCCCTCTTCCATCAAAAGAATCAGAAGGAATACCTCTAAAATCTCGAATTCTGGCGATAGCTATATTAATAAATTTATCTAAGAATTCATACATTCTATCACTCCGTAAGGTAACTTTGCAACCTACTGGCATATCCTTTCTAACTCCAAAGTTAGATATAGATTTTTTTGCCCGAGTAATGATAGGCCTTTGTCCGCTAATAACAGCTAACTCCTTTACTGCTTCATCCATAATTTTTGAATCTTTCGTAGCTCTTCCTAACCCGATATTAATTATTGTTTTCTGCAATCTGGGAACAGCCATCACGCTTTTATATTTAAATTTTCTCATCATCTCTGGTACAACTTGTTTCAAATATTTATCTTTCAATCGGGGCATAGTTCAACCTCCTAAACCTTATCTATTATTTCTCTGCATTTTTTACACACTCTCACTCTTTTACCCTCTTTAATTCTCTCTCTTCTAATGGCAGTAGGTGTATTACATTTGTTGCAAACTAATCTGATGTTAGAAGTATGCAATACGCCTTCCTGCTTAACTATTCCGCCTTGAGGAACCTTTTGGGTGGGTTTGGAGTGTTTCTTTAAAAAATTAACACCTTCAACTATTACTTCCATCTTCTTGGGGAAAATACGAACAATTTTTCCTTTCTTTCCTTTATCTTCTCCGATGATAATTAATACTTTATCACCTTTTCTAAAACCAACTTTATTGTTAACCAAATCGCTATCCCTCCCTTTTTATACTACCTCAGGCGCTAGTGAAATTATCTTCATAAAATTTTTATTTCTTAATTCTCGAGCAACCGGTCCAAATATTCTGGTCCCAACCGGTTCATTTTGATTACTAATAATAACTGCTGCATTATCGTCAAACCTAATATAAGAACCATCTGGTCTGCCAAGTTCCTTCCTGGTTCTTACAACAACCGCCCTAATAACTTCACCTTTTTTGCAGGTTCCTCCCACTGCTGCTACTTTAACTGAAGCAACAATAATGTCTCCTATCCTAGCATATCTCCTACGGGAACCGCCTAAAACTTTTATACATTGTATTTCTTTAGCACCCGAATTATCCGCAACGAATAAACGTGTTTGCATCTGTATCATCTTGACTACCTTCTCTCCTTAATCATAATTAGTGAATAGTTGCCAGTAATCTGAATTATCTTATTTCGTTCTTTCTAATATTTCCGTAACTCTCCATCTTTTTCTTTTGCTCAAAGGTCGAGTTTCAACAATTTTTACTTTATCGCCGATACTACAGATATCTTTTTCATCATGTGCCATAAATTTAGTTGATTTTTTTATCCTTTTTTTGTAAAGAGGATGTGATACCAGGTATTCAACTTTTACAACTATACTCTTTTCCATACTATCACTTACAACTTTTCCAATTTTTGTTTTAATTTTTTTCCCGGACAGCATTTAACCCTCCTTTTTATTTCAATTTACTTTATTTTTTTCTAATTCAATTTCTCTTAAAATTGTTTTTGCTCTGGCAATATTATGCCTTACTTCTTTTATTCTCATAGAATTACCTAATTGTCCTGTAACAACTTGAAATCTCAAACTAAATAATTCATCTTTAAAATCAGTTAGTTTCTTTTGTAATTCTTCTAATGATAAATCTCTTAATTCACTTGCTTTCATTTATCCCACCACCTGTTCGTCTCTGGAAAGAAAACGAGTTTTTATGGGTAACTTATGGGCGGCTAACCGCATCGCTTCTTTAGCTAAACTTAGTTCAACTCCGCCTAATTCAAATAATATCTTTCCAGGTTTTACTACTGCCACCCAATGGTCGGGGGCTCCTTTTCCTTTACCCATCCTGGTTTCTGCTGGTTTTTTAGTCACTGATTTATCAGGAAACATTCTTACCCAAACTTTTCCACCTCTTTTTATTGCATGAGTAATAGCAACCCGTGCCGCTTCTATCTGTGCACTGGTTATCCAATGAGGCTCTAATGCCTGCAAACCAAAATCTCCAAAAGCAATAAAATTTCCTTTTTGGGCACATCCTTTTATGGTTCCCCTATGTGTTTTCCGATATTTTGTTCTAGTTGGTTGTAACATCTTTCCG
>JAKLPU010000020.1:0-22466 GCA_022013755.1 Candidatus Atribacteria bacterium
CTATTCTTTTTAAAATTTTTTACTTAAATGGCTAAAATTTACTCAAAGCCTCCATAAAGCATGATAAAAAAGAAAAAAGTAAAAATTAAAGGAGGATCTTAATATGACCGATAAAATGTTTTGTTATCAATGTCAGGAGACAGCAACAGGGAGCGGGTGTGCCGTTCGGGGTCTTTGCGGAAAGACAGATGATGTAGCCCGATTGCAAGATTTATTAATCTATCTGCTAAAAGGAATTTCATTTTACAGTTCAAAGCTCAGGAAACTAGGAGCAACTTCCGAGGAAGCAGATAAATTTCTCTTAGCCAGTCTGTTTTCCACTATTACCAATGTAAATTTTGACCGAAGCGATTTTGTGGTCTGGATTAAAGATGGGTTAAAATTAAAAGATGAAGCGAAAGAGATGTTGGAAAAAGCCGGAGGAACTATCGGAGATAAAGTTCCCGAGGCAGCAATCTGGCAAGCTGATACCGAAGAAGAATTTGAAGAGAAGGCCAGAGAAGTAGGAGTTTTAAGTACTAAAAATGAGGATGTCAGGTCTCTAAGAGAGCTTATCACTTATGGCGTAAAGGGGATAGCAGCCTATACTGTTCACGCTCAGAATCTGGGTTATAAAAATGAAAAGATAATTGAATTCATCGAAAAAGCTCTAACCGCTATCACCGACGATAGCCTCTCTGCCGATGATTTGGTTGGCTTGGTCTTAGAGTGTGGTAAATTTGGAGTAGAGGCTATGGCCTTACTGGACAAAGCTAATACTTCCAGTTATGGAAATCCGGAGATAACCAAAGTAAATATCGGAGTCAGAAATAATCCGGCAATTCTCATCAGCGGCCATGACTTAAAGGATATGGAAGAACTCTTGAAACAGACTGAGGGGAGCGGAGTAGATGTATACACTCATGGTGAGATGCTCCCTGCCAACTATTATCCGGCCTTTAAAAAGTATTCCCATTTTGTAGGTAACTATGGGAACGCCTGGTGGAAACAGAAAGAAGAGATTGAGAGCTTTAATGGACCGGTTCTCTTTACCACTAACTGTATTGTTCCCCCTAAAGATTTTTATAAAGACAGGGTTTACACCACCGGTACTGTGGGATTTCCCGGAGTAAAACATATTCCGGAAGCAGAAGAAGGGAAAGAAAAAGATTTCTCCAAAGTTATAGCTCATGCCAAAAAATGCAAACCACCGGTAGAGAGAGAAAAGGGAGAGATTATCGGAGGATTTGCTCACGATACGGTAATCGGGCTGGCTGATAAGGTAGTTGAAGCCGTAAAATCCGGGGTTATAAAGAGATTCTTTGTTATGGCCGGTTGTGACGGCAGAATGAAAAATCGTGAATATTATACAGAATTTGCACGGGCTTTACCCAAGGATACCATCATATTAACCGCCGGATGTGCTAAATACAGATATAATAAACTTGATTTAGGCGATATAGGGGGTATCCCCAGAGTTTTAGATGCAGGTCAGTGTAATGATTCCTATTCTCTGGCAGTGATTGCTCTAAAATTAAAAGAAGTATTTGGCTTGGATGATATAAACAAACTTCCTATCTCCTACAATATAGCCTGGTATGAGCAAAAAGCTGTAATAGTCTTATTAGCTTTACTCTATCTGGGAGTAAAGAATATCCATTTAGGACCAACCTTACCGGCATTTTTATCCCCCAACGTGGTCAAAGTTCTGGTAGAGAAATTCAGCATTGCCGGAATAACCGATGTGCAGAATGACCTCAAAATATTCTTAGACGCATAGTAAAAGTTAAAAGTAAAGGAAAAAGGGGACTTTTTTATAGGTTGAAAAGTAGCCTGTTGTCCCCTTTTTCTCCACCTCTTTTTTTACCCCCCCTCATTTTTAGCTGAACAATCTTCATTACATCTAAATTATTACATATTTACCCTAGAATCTTTCTAAAAATATTTGATATAAAAATTTTATTACAAATTATTTTGGATCTGCTATAATATGGAATATTATCAAAGTATTAAAGGAAAAAAAGGTATTAAAAGCATATTACTCGCTTTGAACATTCAGTCTTTTATTAAAAAAATTGAGCTTATTCAATTATTGGTCTTTTGCTTGTTTTTGTTTTTACAGGATTAGTTTTCGGAGTTTATTCTTATTGCACCAAGAAAGATTGCCATAGAAAAACAGTAATTTTTACTATCCATAAGTTAGCAGCCCTTGCGTTAGTGATATTCATAGCTATTATAATTCGCAATTTGCTCAAGAATTTTGAAATCAACAATGTTATATTAACTTTGATTATAGTCACGGGATTGTCTGTTCTCACATTATTTATCTCTGGTGCTTTGCTGAGCCTTGGAAAGCCAGTAAATAATATAATATCGAATATCCATAGGGTAACGCCGATTCCGACAGTGATCACCACAGCCGTGATAATTTACCTTATTTTGCTAAATTAGGGGTATCTTTATTTAATAAAAAAAAATAAAAGAAAGGAGGTGAAAAAAGGTGAAAGTATTAGTAGTATATGCGCATCCGAACCCAGAGTCGTTTGACCATGCTGTTCTTGAAAAGTTCACTAAGGGGCTAAAAGATGGTGGACATAGCTGTGAAATTGTAGATCTATACGCCATTGGATTTGATCCATGCTTCAAATCTGAGGATTTTGCTCAGTTTACTGGAGGGGAAATGCCCAAAGATGTGCTGGAACAGCAAGAAAAGGCAGCCAATGCAGGCGCTTTAGTTTTTATCTACCCTGTTTGGTGGTGGGGTTATCCGGCCATTCTTAAAGGATGGATCGACAGGGTTTTCTCAGATGGATTTGCCTATAAATCGACGGAGACAGGGGGATCAGAGGGGCTTCTAAAGAGTAAGAAAGTTCTATTAACCAGCACGACAATGGGTGAAGAGGAACACTATAAAGTTTCAGGCATAGAAGATGCTATGAAAGGGATTGACCGGGCGATTTTTACAGATATGTGCGGAATTCAAAATGTGGAACATGTTTTCTTATATGCAGTACATCTCGATGACGAGGTCAGAAAAAGATATTTAGAATCAGCATATCGCTTGGGTAAGGAATTTTAACGACCAATAAAACATTAAGAGGGGTAGGAATGTCAAAATCAGGGAATTAATTAATCTGCCCCTTCGTACTATCGCCTAACAGCGGATAAAAGTCTCACTTCATTCACCCAAATTTGCCCTATCGGACAAACTTCTTTTATCCGCTGTTCGTTATATGAAATTGCCTTACGCCCGCAAAAGATTTAAAGAAAAACATTAGGAGTTAAACATGACAAAAAAACAAACAATCAGCAAATGGAATCCTAAAATCACACCCTGGCAAATCCAGGAGCAGGACTTTCCCCACGAGGGAAGTTCCGCGGATAAACTAGAATTCTTGTTGCGCTATGCCATTCTTGCTCCTTCCGGGCACAACTCACAACCCTGGAAATTCTCGGTGAGCGAAGATGAAATTCAGATCTTTGCAGACAAGACGCGCTGGCTAAGAGTTGGCGACCCGAAGCAGGTGAATTTGCATATTGCAGTCGGCTGCGCGTTAGAGAACCTTTTGATCGCCGCCGAGCATTTTGGCTATGGGCATCAGGTGACTTACTTCCCTCGACCAAATCAAGAAGAATTGGTGGTCACGGTCAAATTCATATCCTACGGTCAACCATCACCCTTTCGAGAGCCAGCATTGTTCCGCGCAATTCCCAACCGGCACACCAATCGCAAAGCCTACGAAAAGCGTCCCATTCCCAAAAGCGACCTGAGACGTCTACAGAATTGCTGTGTCGAGGAGGGCATCCGTCTGCACGTGATAGACGATCTAGATACCAAACGGAGTGTGAACGAGTTGCTTATTCGCGGACATACCACTTTGATTGCCGACCCTGCTTTTCGCAGAGAAAGTGCCTACTGGCTCGGGCAGGGCCTTTTTAACCTCCCTCGGCTGTTAACTAGATTGATGCAATGGGTTGTACCCTACCTGAAAGTGCACAGATCGGTATTCGTTGTGATGGACACTAGGTTAGTCATGAGCGCGCCGGCTCTGGCCGTTCTCAGTACAAGCGTGAATGACAGGGCGTCACAGGTCAAGGTTGGGCAGGTTTTTGAGCGGGTCTGTTTGACTGCAACTATGCGCGGACTTTGTGTACAACCCTTGAGTGGGACTGTGGATGTTCCTGAACTAAAAGACCAGGTAGCAAAGCTGCTTCCAGATTCAGATGTGGTTTCTCAACACGTCTTTCGATTGGGATACGATAATCCGGTTAAGTCTTTTGCTCAACGGCGACCATTAGATGAGGTTTTAATATGAAAAGAATGTTCTTTATAATATACTCAAATAGTATAATAGGGGTGAGATGGAGGCGGCTTTCGCCCTAACAGAAATTGCAAAAAGTAATTCTGAACTGCAAAAAGAACTTGTTCCTAAATTTCAGGAGATATTGAAAAGAGAATCTAACAAAGGTGTGAGGAATATATACTTAGAATTTTTAAAGGATATTGGACAATGATAGATGATGTGATAGGAATAATTGAAAAAGGCATTCATTTTCTGAACGATGCTCTTCCTGAAATCAGGAAACTTGCCTCGCATAAAGATTGGAAAAAGCGTGAAGATGCGGCTACTGCCTTGGTGGAAATCAGCAAGAAGAAAGAAGATGAAGTTATTCGTGAAATGATAATTTGGGCCGAGGACAAGGACCATAATATCAGAAGGGTTGCCAGCGAGGGTTTAAGGGGCGTTGCACGAAGAAATCCAGAAAAGGTCTTGCCAGTAATTGAAAAACTAAAAACTGATGATAGCCTTTATGTCAAGAAATCTGTTGCTGCTCTTCTTAAGGCGATAAGCAAGAAAAATCCAGAATTTGTTTTAGGTTTATGTAGAAAATGGGCGAAGTCAAAAAACAAAAATACACAATGGATTATTAAAGATGGTATGAAAAAATTATCTTTGGGACAACAAGAAGAATTAAAATCTTTATTGGGTGGATAAAATGGTAAATGAAATCCAAGTAAAATCAATTTTAAACAAACAAAAGAAAAGAGATGAATGGTTTTTATGTGATTATACTTTAAATCCATATTCTGGATGCTCTTTTAATTGTATTTATTGTTACATTAGAGGAAGTAAATACGGAGAAAATATGGTAAACACTTTATCGGTAAAAGTAAATGCACCAGAACTTTTGGGAAAACAGCTCTCAAGAAGAGCAAAGAAAGAAGAATATGGAATTATTGCTTTATCCTCTTCTACAGAACCTTACATGCAAATTGAAGAGAAATTAAAACTAACGAGAAGATTGCTTGAGATAATCCTGAAGTACAAATTTCCTGTTGAAATAACAACAAAATCAAAACTTGTTTTAAGGGATTTAGATTTATTAAAAGAGATTAATAGAAGTGCGATTTTACCAGATGACTTGAAGCCCCAATTAAAGCATGGTGCAATTATTTCCTTTTCTGTTTCAACTTTGGATGATAAGTTAGCAAAGATTCTTGAGCCAGGAGCGCCTACACCGAAAGAAAGATTAGAAACAATGAAGAAATGTAAAGAGAAAGGGTTTTTTACAGGTGTATGTTACATTCCAGTATTGCCTTTTTTATCAGACTCAGAAGAAGAACTTGATAGGACGATAAAAACTGTAAAAGATTATGGAGCAGATTTTATTTTTGTCGGTGGACTTACTTTATTTGGAAATAGCCCAGGAGATTCTAAAACCCTTTACTATAAATTCTTAGAGAAGTATTATCCTGAGCTTGTGCCAAAATACAAAAGTTTGTATAGAATCTTTTTTGCACCATCAAAAGAATATCAAAGAGAACTTGAAGAAAAATCAAAAAAATTCTGTGAGAAATATGGAATTAAAAGTAGAATTGTTTAATGGCGGGGTTCGGAACTCTGCGGTTGCTTCGCAACCTTGCCCTTTGGGACATATAACAGCGGATAAAAGGGAAATTAAAAATTTTCCCAAATTTGCTACGCAAACTTCTTTTATCCGCAAGACGTTAGCCAAAATTGGTGGAAGAGTATTTATATATCAAGACTATAACTAAAAAGGAGGCATATGAAAACTTTATTTTTCACTAAGAAATTAATGTTTAAAAATCCGATTGTCAAAAACATTTTATCGGCCCTAGCTGTAGCGGTATTCGGCTTTATACTGTTAAACCTTGCATTCATATTTGACTTTCTCGTCCAATCTGTGGTGAAGGGACTGATTGAACTTTTTACACCTGTAGATTTCGAAACGAACTTTCAATGGCTTCCGCCAGCTATGCATGGTTTATTCACAGTTATTATTGGCATTGTCTCTTGGTTTGTTTTTCGGTCAAAACTAAGCACGCTTTACAAAGCTATTTATATGACCGTGCCGTTGGCTGTGGTTTTCGTAACATTAGGAATATTTTTGTACCGCTGGCCGGTAGCTGCTTATTCGCTCGGTAGTTTACTCAGTATTGGTGTTTTGTACTTTTTTTACCGTTCCAAACAACCTTGGCTTTACTATTACACTGTTATCTTAGTCGGCCTTGTCTTAGCGATTTTCAGTCTCTTGGGGGGAGAAATCTAGAAATTAACAATTGTCAATTGAGCCGCCCTTAGGGTGGCAGTCTTTTTAAGAAATTTTTACATAGCCTAACAGCGTATATGCGGGGGGCCATACAAGTACAGCGCATGATACGCAAACGTTATATGAAAAACGGCACAGAAACAAGGAGGTAGTAGTCATGACTAGAAGACAAAAAATCCGAAAAGCTATAATCTTGATTTCGTTTTTATTATTTCCCATTACCATAAACTATTTTTCTCCTTACATCATAATTGACGGTGCTGCACAAGGAATTATTGCAGGTAGTTTTATTACCTTCGCACTTTTATTTATAGTATCACTATTTTTTGGTAGAGCTTTCTGCGGTTGGGTATGCCCAGGAGCCGGTATCCAAGAATGGTGTTTTACAGTCAACGATAAAAAAGCCCGAGGAGGAAGACTCAATTGGCTAAAATACTTCATTTGGATCCCTTGGATTAGCATTATTATCATTATGGCAATATTAGCTGGAGGATTTCATACAGTAAACCCATTACATCTGACTGAAACTGGAATATCAGTATCTGCACCTGCTGCTTACCTAATGTACTTTACCATTGTTGGTCTATTCGTGATTCTATCGTTTGCCGCTGGAAAGAGAGCCTTCTGTCATTATATCTGCTGGATGGCACCCTTTATGGTAATTGGAGCTAAAATAAAAAATTACTTCAAGTGGCCTTCGCTTCATTTAGAGTCTATAAGTGATAAATGCAAACAATGTAAAATATGTGAGAAGAATTGTCCTATGAGTTTGGAGGTTAGCAGGATGGTAAAAAGCAGTTCTATGGAGAATGCAGAATGTATTCTATGCGGTGTCTGTTTTGATAATTGCCCAGAGGGAGTAATAAAGTACTCCTGGAGACATAGGAAATGATGTACCGTTATATGAAATATGCATTTCATTAAGAAAGGAAAATAATAATGAAAATACTAAATCAATCAACTTTAAATAAGTTAATAGAGAATGTTGCAACCAAAAACAATATTTTCGGGGCAGTCTTTTGTGTCGAATCTAAAGATAATTCAACTACTTTAATTAGTGCATCAGGAAACATAAAGGAGGATGATCAGTACTATATTGCCAGCATAAACAAATTATTTATTTCTGCAATAATCTTGAAATTAAAATCAGATAAAAAACTGCACTTAGAAGATAGTATTGCAAAATATCTTTCAAAAGAGACAATATCAGGATTACACATATATAAAGGGATTGACTATTCGCATAGCATTACAATTACTCATCTTATGTCTCACACATCCGGTCTACCTTGTTATCTTATAGATAAAAGTGTTAATGGCAAAAAAATAATAACAGAACTTATAAACGGTAATGATCAATCATGGCCAATCGATAAAGTAATAACAGAAGTAAAAAGTATTAAACCAAGCTTCCCTCCAGGGAAAAAAGGTAAGGCACGATACATAGACACAAATCATCAGCTTTTAAGCAAAATTATTGAAAACATTACAGGGGAACCTATCAATATTGCTTTGAAAAAAATAATTTTTGATGAATTGAATCTAACAAAAACGTATGTGTGTGAGGATGTGAATAATATGAATTTTGTTCCAATATACTATAAGTCGGAACCACGGTACATTCCGATTTTTTTAACTTCAACGAGAAATGATATTATTTCTACAGCAAAGGACCAGATGACATTTTTAAAAGCTTTTTTTAATTGCTATTTTTTTTCTATGGAAACTCTAAAAGAGCTAGAAAAATGGAACAATATTTTCTTTCCTTTCAAATATGGAATTGGCATACAAAAATTTTATATGCCTCGATTTCTTTCTCCATTCAAGCCTATACCGGATATGATAGGACATTGTGGTTCTACTGGTTCAGTAGCTTTTTATGTCCCCGATAAAGATATCTATATAACGGGAACTGTAAATCAACAAGCCAGACCTAATATTGCATTTCAGCTTATGATAAAAATTGTTAATTTATTAAGGTAAAAGAAAATGGTTTCAAAAGAAGAAATTGAAAGCATACTTCATATAACAGCGGCTACCCGGTTTCGCTCCCGTTGGTCGCTTAACCCAAATTGCTCCCTTCGGTCGTAACTTCGCTTAGCCGCGGAACGTTATCTGAAATTCCGAACCACGCCTTTACAAAATAAAAACTTATTTATATTATGAAATTTACATTTAGATAAAGGTTTTGAATATGGACAAATCGCAAATCCAAGAAGGAACAAAGAAACTGCTTGAAAAAGCAGAGAAGCCAGAGGAATTTACAAAAGGATTGCAGGAACTCCTTAAATCCTATGTGGATAGAGACGCAACAAAAAATTATCAAAGGATCATTCCAGACACTGGAAAGTTTTTTGGAGTTCCAATTCCTATTTTAAGAGTAATATCTGCGGAGATAGGAAAATTTATCCAGAAAGAACCAACAAAAGCTCCTGCATTGTTGGAAACTATCTGGAATGAAGCTTCTTTTGAAGCAAGACAGATAGCGGGAAAAAGTTTAGAGAAGTTCTGTCCGAAGAACCCAAAAGTTTGTTTAGATTTTATCTCTTCAATACTGCCTGATCTTGATAACTGGGCTAATTGTGATAATCTTGCCATGTGCGGAGTAGAGCCAATAGTTTATCAGAATCCAGAACTTGTTTTACCACTATCTGAAAAATGGATTAAAGATAAGAATAAATGGATTAGGCGTTTTGGAGTAGTAAGTTTACTCGGATACAAGAAGATCCAAATAACAGATAAAGTCTTCAAGATTCTGGATATAGTTATGGAAGATAAGGATAAAGATATAAAAAAAGCGGCATCATGGATTTTGAGAGAAATAACAAAGAAGAATCCTAATGAGGTAGCAGAGTTTTTGATGAAATGGGCAAAAGCAAATCCAAGTAAAGATGCGAGATGGATAATTAAAGATGGAATGAAAAAGTTGTGCAACAATGAACAGAAAAAGATTTTGGAGTTATTGGATTAATATTTTGGGCGGGGTCTGATCTCTTTCATAAGGGGTTTTATAGTCCAATCTACGTGTCTCATTGAATGTGTTATTCAAAAAGAGGAAGCTTACTAAATTATAGATTAGATTTTTATTAGTAAAGATATCTATCGTGGTATAGCCCTGGGGAAGGAAAGCTTTGGTTAAAAGATATTCATCATTATCCTTAAAGGAAATCGGCAAGATATTCGATATGGACTATACTGCTGTTTCCCAGGCAACGAGAAGATTTGAAGATAGGATTAGAAAAGATAATAATGTACTAATTCGAGTTAAAGATCTTCAAAAAGCAGATAGAGAAAATAAATCAGAAATAATTGAAAAAAATTTTTAAATTTCTCTGTTCTAAAAACATTGACAAAAAATGAATTATTGTGTATGCTTACCTTTAATAATAGGTCATAATAGTAGTTAATAAATAAATTAGTTATTCATAGAACGTGAGAAACTTTATAAGGAGATGCATTAGTTGTTTAAGTCTATTATATGTAAGCTTTTAGGAATAAAATACCCGCTTATCCAGGGAGGGATGGCCTGGATTGCCGATGCTGAACTTGCCTCAGCAGTATCCAATGCCGGTGCTCTTGGAGTTATTGCCGCCGGTTATGCTCCGGGTGAATGGATTAGAGAAGAGATTCGAAAAACAAGGAGGCTAACTGAAAAACCCTTTGGGCTTAATATTATGCTCTTAAATCCCAATGCTGATGAAATTGCCCGCATAGCTGTCGATGAAGGAGTAAAAGTAGTAATTACCGGAGCAGGAAACCCCGGTAAATATGTACAAATGTGGAAAGAAAATAATATTTTGGTATTTCCGGTGGTTCCTTCAGTTGCTCTGGCCGTGCGAATGGAAAGAGCAGGGGCAGATGCAGTGATTGCAGAAGGCGGTGAAGCCGGAGGGCATGTGGGAGAATTAACTACCATGTCTCTTATCCCCCAGGTAACAGATGCAATAAATATTCCTGTTCTGGCTGCCGGAGGAATTGCCGATGGTCGCGGTTTAGCAGCTGCCTGGATGTTAGGAGCTTCAGGGATTCAAATAGGTACGAGATTTCTGGTGGCTTATGAATGCAATGTTCATAAGAATTATAAGCAAAAGATACTTGCTGCCAAAGACACCAGCACAATAGTGACCGGAAGGCCAACCGGTCACCCGGTTAGGATAATAAAAAATAGGTTGGCAAGGGATTTCCAACAACTGGAAAAAAGAAATGCATCTTTAGAAGAATATGAAGAATTAGGAAAAGGTTCGCTTTATCGATCTGCCCGAGAAGGAGATATGGATTATGGTTCGATAATGGCCGGGCAGTCAGCCGGTCTGGTGAAAAAAGAGCAAAGCTGCAAAGAAATAATTGAAGAAATATTTTTAGAAGCGGAGAAAATAATTGCAGAAAAAAGTAAATTAATTTAGCAATATTTTATCGATATTAAGAAGCACTTTATAGGTAAGGAATGCGGTATTGATTTTATTAAATCATTATCTGCAAAGGAGTTATACAGATGAATTTTAAAAAAATTCCTAAATTAAAAATAGGTAATTTAGAGGTGAAAATTCCCATTATTCAAGGGGGAATGGCTGTGGGAATCTCTTTATCAGGTTTAGCGTCTGCTGTGGCAAATGCAGGGGGTATCGGAGTTATCGGAACTGCCGGGATAGGCATGCTTGAATCTGACTTTGGGAAAAATTTTACTGAAGCGAACAAAAGGGCTTTACGCAAAGTAATAAGAAAAGCCAAGGAGATGACCAAGGGTATTATTGGGGTAAATATAATGGCTGCTCTTTCGGATTTTTATGATATGGTCAAGATTGTAGTAGAAGAAAAGGCAGATTTAGTATTTATTGGAGCAGGTTTACCCTTAAGAGGTCTGGAAGTGCTGGTGCCAGATAAATTAAAAAAAGTTAAAACTAAAGTTGTTCCCATTGTGTCATCTTCTCGGGCTGCAAAAATTATATTTCAATACTGGGAGAAAAATTATAAACACGTGCCTGATGCTGTCGTTGTTGAAGGACCTTTAGCCGGCGGACACCTGGGTTTTAAGAAAGAACAGATTAATAACCCGGATTTTACTTTAGAGAAAATATTGCCTGAAGTGATTTCCGTGATAAAACCTTACGAAAACGAATTTGATAAGAAAATTCCAATAATTGCCGCAGGTGGTATATATACTGGTGCAGATATTTACAAATATATTCAGTTAGGAGCTCAGGGAGTGCAGATGGCTACCAGATTTGTGGCTACTCATGAATGCGATGCTTCTATCAAATTTAAAGAAGCTTATTTAAAATGTCAAAAAGATGACTTCATGATCATTGATAGTCCGGTTGGATTACCGGGAAGGGCAATAAAGAACAAATTCCTGGAAGAGGTTTCATCCGGGGTTAGAAAACCTTTTAAGTGTCCCTGGAAATGTTTAAAGACTTGTAATTTTAAAAAAGCACCTTACTGTATCGCCCTTGCCCTAACTAATGCCCAACAAGGAAAATTTGACTGCGGATTTGCTTTTGCAGGAAGCAATGCTTATCGCGTGGATAAGATTATTTCAGTTAAGGAACTTATAGAAAATTTATCAGAAGAATATGAAAAAGCTTCATATAATAATTATTGATTAATTCCTACTTGAGGAAATATCTTTTTTCTTTTCAATCATCTTCATTATATTCAAATTATTATATATTTACCCCAAAAATCTTTCTAAAAACATTGACAAAAAATGGATTATTATGTATACTTGCTTTTAATAATAGCTCATAATAGCAGTTAATAAATAGATTGGCTATTTGTGAAGTATTAGAAACTTTATTTTTGTAGATAAAGAATTATTTAAGGAAGGTAATATGGTTTATTCAAAAATAATTAGCACAGGTGCTTATGTACCCCAGAGAATTGTAAAAAATGAAGAGCTTTCAAAAATGATAGAGACTAGCGATGAGTGGATTACCTCCCGAACAGGTATAAAGCAAAGAAGAGTCTCTACCGGAGAGAAGACCTATCAGATAGCCGCAAAAGCAGCAACAGAAGCAATCAAAAATGCTGGTATAGACAAAGAAGAGATCGACATGATTATATTAGCTACAATAACCCCCGATTTTTTTATGCCTTCAACTGCTAATCTTGTTCAGGCAGAATTAGGATTAGTTGATATTCCCAGCTTTGATATAGCAGCAGGTTGCACTGGTTTTGTTTACGGATTACAGATAGCCGATCAATTTATCAGATCAAAAGAAAGTAAAACAATTCTGGTAATAGGAGCAGAAGTTTTATCAAAAGTTATTGATTGGTCTGATCGGAATACATGTGTGCTTTTTGGAGATGGAGCCGGGGCAGTAATTTTAAAGAGTTCTAACCAAGAGGGTATTATTTGTACTTATACTGGTTCTCAAGGAGATTTACAGGAGTCTCTCACTCTTCCGGCAGTTCCCTTAAAAAATCCTTTTTTACACCTTCAAAATAATAATGGAAAACCTAGCAATATATCTATGAATGGAAAAGAAGTATTTCAATTTGCTACCAGAATAATGATAAAAAGTATTTCCCAGGTTTTAAAAAAGTCTAATCTTTCTATAGATGATATTGATTATATTATTCCCCATCAAGCTAATATTCGCATTATTGATCATGTAGTCCGGGAATTAAAGATTGAACGAGAAAAATTCATTATTAATTTAGACCGTTTTGGGAATACTTCTTCTGCCAGTATTCCCCTTGCTTTAGATGAAGCCCATAAGAAAAAAATATTTTGCCCGGGGAATCGGGTAATAATGGTTGCCTTTGGCGGTGGATTAACTTGGGGAGCTGTATTATCAAACTGGACAATGTAGCTCAAATATTAATAGAAGACTAGCAATACAAGGAGGGTAAAGGATTTGAAAAATAGAGTTGTTATAACCGGAATGGGGGCAATTACTCCCATAGGTAATAATGTTAAAACTTTCTGGGAAAATATAAAAAAAGGTAAATGCGGAATTGATTTTATTAAATCATTTGATACCTCCGAATTTAAGGTGAAAATAGCTGCAGAAATTAAAAATTTCAATCCTGCTGATGTTTTGGATTCTAAGGAATTAAAAAGGATGGATAAGTTCACCCAGATGGGGATAGTAGCTGCAAATGAGGCAGTGGATGATGCAGGATTAAGCAATGAGAGCGATTCCCGAGAAAATTGGGGAGTTGTTTTAGGCACCGGTATAGGGGGCTTTACTACTATTGAAAAAGAAAATCGAAAAATTATCGAAAAAGGGCCGGGGCGCGTATCTCCTTTTTTTATCCCTATGGCTCTTTGCAATATTGCTGCAGCAAATATTGCTATTAAATTTGGAATAAAAGGGATATGTGATACTGTAATAACTGCCTGTGCTTCCGGTACATCGTCCATTGGGAATGCTTATCGTATTTTACAGCAGGATCAAGCGGATTTAATTATTACCGGCGGTTCTGAGGCAGCAATGACTCCACTGGCATTAGCCGGATTTACCTCGATGGGAGCTTTGTGTACTCACAACAAAGCGGAACAAGCTTCCATTCCCTTTGATATACGAAGAACCGGGTTTGTAATGGGAGAAGGAGCCGGTATAATGATTTTAGAAACATTAGAGCATGCTCAAAAAAGAGGAGCAAATATTTATGCTGAGGTAGTAGGATATGGGACTACCTGTGATGCTTACCACATAACTGCTCCTGCACCCGGAGGGAATGGCGGAGCAAGAGCAATGAAAATGGCTATTAATGATTCAGGTATCAATGAAGAACAGATATCTTACATCAATGCTCATGGAACCAGCACTCCTTATAATGATAAATGCGAAACCGAAGCAATAAAAACGGTATTTGGCGAAAAGGCATATGATATTCCGATAAGTTCTACCAAGTCAATGACCGGGCATATGCTTGGCGCTTCGGGGGCAGCAGAAGCCATTGTCTGTATTAAAGCCATGCAGGAAAGTTTTATTCCTCCTACCATAGGGCTGCAAGAGCAAGATCCGGAATGTGATCTGGATTATGTCCCACTTCAAGGAAGGAATCAGAATTTACAATATACTCTTTCCAATTCATTTGGATTTGGCGGGCAAAATGCCAGCATACTATTTAAAAAATGGGAAGAATAAGGGAATAAGGAAATATAGATGAATTTTAAAAATATTGCCTGAAGTGATTTCCGTCTATCGTCCTTGTCCTAACTAATACCCAACAAGGAAAACTTGAAGATGGATTTGCTTTTGCAGGAAGCAATGCTTATCGCGTGGATAAGCTTATTTCTGTTAAGGAACTTATAGCAAATCTATCAGAAGAATATAAAAGCTTCATGTAATAATTATTGATTAATTCCTGCCATCCCCCCCTCAAAGCTATAATAAACTCCCTAGGTGACGCCAGAGAAAATTCCATAGTTATATGTTAAAATTATAGATAAAAAATAAAATAAAGAGGTATAATGTTGCTATTAGGTTTTATCCTAATGACAGGCGAGACACCTGTCCTACGTTTTGAGTAGAGCTTACTTATTATATCTACAGGGGGACAGAATCATAAAAATTAAAAAGATAATACGTTCAAAGAGAAAAAGTATTGCTATGTATATAAATAATGATGCCGCATTAATAGTAAGGGCGCCTTTTAATACCAGCGAAGAAATTATAAATAAAGTTGTTTTAAAACATAAGGAAAGGTTGGAGAAAACACAAAAAGAAGTTCAATTAAGAAATTTAAAATTTAAGAAAAAAGAATTTATAAGTGGAGAAAGCTTCCTTTATCTGGGGAATTATTACCATTTAAAGTTAGTGAATAATCGAGAAATTCTATTGGATTTTAAAAACGAATTTTTGCTTTCAAAAAAATATTTATCCTACGCGAAGAATATTTTTATTATTTGGTATAAGAGAAGAGCATATGAAACCATATCCCAGAGGGTTAGATTATATGCGCAAAAAAGGGGATTCGAATATAATAAAATAAATATCACTCATGCACAAAAGAGATGGGGTTCTTGCTCTCACCAAGGCAATTTAAGTTTTTCCTGGAGATTAATTATGGTTCCTTTACCTATCATAGATTCTGTTGTAGTTCATGAGCTCGTGCATCTTGAAGTGAAAAATCATTCAAAAGCATTTTGGAATAAAGTGGGAATCTTAGACCCCAAATACAAAGAACATAAAGAATGGCTAAAGAATAATGGATATTTATTGAGGTTGGGGTAAGAAGTGGATGCAGAATATGAAGGTTATGGAAATTTTAATGATTGAGCGAAGGAGATATTAGATGTTCTTGCCCACTACCAGAGAAGAGATGAAAAAATTATCCTGGGATAGACTGGATGTAATTATTGTAACCGGGGATACTTATATAGACAGCCCTTACATCGGAGCAGCCGTTATAGGAAAAGTGCTTTATGCAGCAGGATATAAGGTTGGTATTATTGCCCAGCCAAATACAGAGGATGAGAAAGATATTAGCAGACTGGGGGAACCTACTCTCTTCTGGGGAGTCACTGCCGGCTCAGTAGATTCGATGGTGGCTAATTATACTGCCCTGAAGAAGAAAAGGAGGAAAGATGATTTTACTCCCGGAGGAAAAAATGCTAAGAGACCTGATCGGGCGACTATAGTCTATTCTAATCTGATAAGAAAATATTTTAAAAATACTGTTCCAATTGTCCTGGGAGGAATAGAAGCGAGCCTGCGCCGAATAGCCCATTATGATTATTGGGATGACAAGATAAGAAGAGCAATACTTTTTGATGCTAAGGCCGATATTTTGGTCTATGCTATGGGAGAAAAATCTGTTTTGAAGTTAGCCCGTAATTTAAAAACCGGCAAGGGTTGGAAAGATATCAGAGGGATATGTTACATCTCTCCTCATCCTAAAGAAGAATATACAATGCTCCCCTCTTACCAGGAGGTTAAAGGAGATAAGAAAAAATTTATCTCTATGTTCCATACTTTTTATTTAAATAATGACCCTCTAACTGCTAAAGGATTATATCAGCAGCAGGACAGCAGATATTTCATTCAAAATCCGCCCAGCTATCCTCTTGTCCAAAAGGAATTGGATAGGGTTCATGATTTGCCCTATGAAAGAGAAGTCCACCCCTATTATAAAAAAGAAGGAGAAGTAGAAGCCCTAAAGACCATAAAATTCTCTATTACTACTCACCGCGGCTGTTATGGGGAGTGTAATTTTTGCTCCATAACCGTACATCAAGGTAAGGTTGTCCAGGGAAGGAGCGAAAAGTCGATCTTAAGAGAAGCAAAATTATTGACTAAATTGGGGGATTTTAAGGGATATATTTTGGATGTGGGCGGACCTACCGCCAATATGTACGGAATAGAATGTCAGAAGAAATTAAAGTCGGGAAGCTGTACTGATAAGAGGTGTTTGTATCCGCAGTTTTGCCCGAATTTACACCTAAATCATAAAAAACAGATGGAAATTTTAAATAAGATAAGGCAGATTAAAGGGATAAAAAAAGTTTTCGTTGCCTCAGGGATACGCTATGATATGTTATTAGGTGACCAAAAATATGGAGAAAAGTATTTACGCGAATTAGTTAAGTATCACATCTCCGGCCAGCTGAAAATTGCCCCTGAACATACGGAGAATAATGTTTTAGAAAAGATGGGCAAACCTGACCGGGGATATTTGAAAATATTCAGAGATAAATTTTTACAGATAAATAAAGAAGAGAAAAAGACACAATTTTTAACCTATTATTTAATTGCTGCTCATCCGGGTTGCAGGGAAGAAGATATGTATAAATTAAAAGAATATACCTCTAAAGAGCTAAAGCTCAATCCGGAACAAATCCAGATATTCACCCCCACTCCTTCCACCTATTCTACTTTGATGTATTATACTGAAAGTGACCCTTTTACCGGAAAAGCAATTTATGCGGAGAAGAATTTAAAAAAGAAAGGAAGACAGAAGAAGATTGTGACAGAAAAGAAAAGTAAACTCCGATAGAATTTTTGTTTTAAATCACCATGTTAATAAAAGTGTGATATACTTTATTTGCTATTTAGATTTTAAATATGCTAATCCGATAGCATATTTTTTTATAAAGATAACGAATTGAAAATAATCATAGTAATTATATATTTTGAATAAAGAGGAATAAAATATGAGCAAAGATAGCAGGCAAGAAAAAGTATCCATTGATTTTCGCATTATGATGGCAATAGCATTTACTCTAATTTTTTGGGCTTCTGCCTTTGCCGGTATTCGAGTAGGATTAAAAGCCTATAGTCCGGGAAATTTAGTGCTTCTTCGTTTTTTGACTGCATCAATAGTTTTATCAGCTTATGCAATAATTGCTCGCATGCCCTTGCCTGAAAAAAAAGACCTGCCTGCAATATTATTTCTTGGCTTTATCGGGATAACCGTCTATCAGCTTGCTCTCACATTTGGAGAATTAAAAGTAACTGCTGGTTCTGCCAGTCTTTTAATTGCCTCTGCTCCCATCTTTACTGCTATTCTGGCTATATTTATTTTAAAAGAAAAGATGAAAATTTGGGGCTGGATAGGGATTGTAATCAGTTTTGTAGGAGTAAGCTTGGTTGCCATAGGGGAAGGCGAAGGAGTTAGATTTGAACCGGCGGCTTTTTTGATTTTAGTAGCTGCCATCAGTACGAGTTTTTATTTTGTTTTACAAAAACCTTATTTGAAGAAATACTCACCTTTAAAATTTGCTGCCTATGCAATCTGGAGCGGAACTTTTTTTCAAATATTTTTTTCACGAGGTCTATTTCAAAATATAAAAAGTGCACCGATTGAGGCAACGCTGGCCATTGTTTATATGGGTATTTTCCCGGCTGCCTTGGCTTATATTACCTGGGCCTATGTCCTTTCCCGAATCCCAGCTTCTTTAGCCGGGAGCTATCTTTATTTATCTCCCGTATTAGCCATATTAATTGCCTGGGTATGGTTAGGAGAAATACCTTTCTTTTTATCATTAGCAGGAGGGGCCCTTGCTCTGGCTGGGGTAATAATTGTGAATGTTTGGGGAAGATAAGGACTTTCCTTTTTCTTCAAATGATAAGAATAAAAAGAAGAAAGATAGGAAGAAATTGTGGTAAAATAAAAATATAAAAATATAAAACAGGAAGGTGTGTTGCTTTGTGATTAAAAATATAGCAAAAGGTACAATGTTATTTCTGGTCGTATTTTTTATTTTTTCCGGTGTGTTATACGCAACAGAACCGAAAGAGACGAATCTTAGCCAGTCAATTAATTTAGCTTTAGAAAATAATTTAAATTTAAAGATAGCCAATTTAGATTTGGAAAATGCTCAAATAGATTATGAAAAAACAAAAGCTAATAACCTGCTCACTGAATCGCGCTATATAGAATTACAGGGGGATTTGGGCTTGCTTCAGGCAAAGGATAATTATAACCAGACCGGGAATGAAGTAATTATTGATGTGGTACAAAAATATCTTCAATTAAATCAAGCTAAAAAAAATATTACCGCCAAGAGCAAAGAAGCAGAATTGGAGAAAAATTTATTGGAGGAAGTTAAAGCACAGGTTAAAGCCGGGCACAAAGGAAATTTAGATCTTCTTCAGCAGGAAAGCAATTACAATAATGCTGTCTTTAATTTAGAAAAAGCCAATGATGACTACCATCAATCTTTTAGAGAGTTTAAATTAGAATTAGGATTAAACGATCAAGAGGAAGAAGAATTTAATTTAGTCGAGGTAGATTATCCCCAAGTTTGGCAGATAGATGAAGAAGAAGCCCTAAAAAAGGCCATTGAAAACAGCTTTATTTTGGAATTAGGGAAAAGGCAAATAGAATTGGCTAAAATTGATTTAGAAAGGGCTGAGGTAGCCACAAGTCCGGAATTAGATTTGCAAAAACTGAAAAATAATATAGAATTAGCTAATTTAAATTTTAATAAAACTCAAAAAGAATTATCTAATTCAATTAAAAAACAGTTCTATACTTACAAGCAATCTATTAATAGTTTAGATTTAAGCCAGCAAAACCTGAATCAGGCTCAGGAAAATAATAGTATTTTAATCGAACAGGTAAAAGCGGGCCTTAAAACAAAAAAAGATCTTTTATCAGCAGAAATAAGTTTATTGCAGGCAGATTATAATTTAAATTCAGCCATACTCAATTATTATACGACTAAACTAACCTTGCAGAAATTGATAGGGCAGAGGATTGAAGAGGGAGAGATTGAATGAACCGAATTAGAAAAAGTAATTCATTTTTCATTTTATTTTTAATAATATTTATAACTTTTATCTTTGCCGGGGCGAATGTCCAAGCCAAAGAGATTTCTTTGGAAGAAGCTCTTAATTGGGGGATTGAAAATAATTCTGCAATTAAAGAAATAAAAGACAGTATTGAGACTATAGAAAGAAGCTTAGGTTTAATTGATACCGAATACGGTTTTAAAACAAAGATTAGCGCCAATCCGATTATTGCCGGTGATAGCTCAATTATTACTAACGATGAAAGTAATAGTTCCGAAAGTAGCGATGGACCTAAAATCAGTTTAAAAACTACAAAATTATTTCCTAACGGAATAATCCTCCAATCGGAAGTTTCCATAAAAGAGGAAGACTGGTTTGATCTGGAAAAGCTTTCGGAAGGACTTGATAGCACTTTTAGTGCAACTAAAAACCTTTATCCTGTAATTCCCATCGAATCAGAACAGGAAAAATATTTAGCTTCTAATAACTTACTTAAAGCCAGGGAAAATCTAACCTGGCAGCAAGAATATAAAAAAATAGAATTTTTAGAATCTTTTTTTAATCTTTTACGCCTGCAGGAAAGATTGTCTTTAGCTAAAACCAATTTTCAGTATGCTCAAGAGGATTTAAATAAGATATTAAAAAAAATTGAGATTGGAGAAGCAGGAGAAAGACAGGAAATAGAAGCAAAGATCGCTTTAAAAAAAGCAGAGATAAATTTTTTACAAGCTCAAAATACTTTTCTTCAACAAAAGAACGGATGGTATTTGAATCTAAATTTACCGGAAGAAACCGAAGCGTCTTTGTTGGGAGATTCGCCTTTTTTAGAAGAGATTATAAAATGGGCTGATTCCTTAGAATTTAATTTAAAAGAAGAAGAGTTAATGGAGTTAGTAGTAGATAACCATTATAAAATTAGAAATATTCTCCTGGATCAAGATAGCTCTCAAAAAGAAGCAGAATGGAATTTAGCTAAAAATAAACCTCAGGTTGCTTTGTTTGGCGCTTATAGTAGCCAGGGTAATAGTTGGGGAATAGGAATTGAATTAAGTTACGATATCTTCGACGGAGGGAAACAAAAGATAGAAGACGAAGGATATCAAGCGAAATTAGAAAATTTAGAAGATGATTTTTTACAGATAGTCTCTGAGTTAAAATTAGAATTATCTGGTCTAATCAATCAGCAAGAAATAAATAGTTTGAATTTGGAAGAAAAATTAATGTCCTGGGAAAAAGCTAAATTAGAAGAGGAATCTTATCAAATACAGCTTCAACAGGGTCTGATTAGTGATAGTGAATTTCAGTACAAGATGCTCGGGTTGCAGGAATCAGAAATAAATCTTAAATCTGCTAAAGATGAGATTTTAATAAATAAATTACGCATGGCTCATTTTTTAGGGTTCAGAAAATAGCGGTTAAAGTTAAGGAGTGAAGAAAAAGATGAAGAAGAAATGGTTGATTGTCGGAGTAATTATTATTGTAGTAATTATTGCTCTTTTTGTCGGTAGCAGGTTTTTAAATAAAACAAGTGAAGAGGAATTGACTGAACAAAAGATCAAGATTACTCCTCAGATGATTACATCTATAGAGCGAGGAGATCTTAAAAAGACGGTTTCTACCAGTGGTTACCTGCAGCCGGCTGATGAAAAAATTCTCACTTTTAGTCTGAACGGAGAAATTGAAGAAGTTTTAATCAGCGGGGGTAAGAGAGTTACAGAGGGAGAAGCACTGGTGCGATTAGAAAAAAGTCAGCAAGAATTAAATTATTTAAAAGCAAAAAATACCTATGAATTAATTAAGACTAGTGGTTCAGAAAGCGAAATAAAGGAACAGGAGCTAAATTTTCAAATCACTAAGAAGAATTTAGAAGATACCACTATTAAAGCCCCATTTTCCGGTTTGATTACCGATGTTTATGTTAAACCGGGTGATTACATTGGTTCAGGAAGTGAAGTAGCTTATTTAATTGATGACAGCAGCTATGAAATAGAAGTTGCAGTTAATGAGATTGACAGTTTGGAGGTAGAAGTAGAGCAGGAGGTAATTATTATCCTGGATGCCTTCCCGGGGAGAGAATTTTCAGGAAGAGTAAAGGAGATTCATAATTACACTCAAAATGTAAACGGAGTAGTCACTCTTCCGGTTACATTGCAGTTAGATAAGGCGGATAAGCAGTTTAAGCCCGGTTTTTCCGCTTTAGTGGAAATTATTATTGGTAGAGCAGAAGGCGAATTATTAGTTCCTATTAGCGCAATCCTTGACCGAAAAGGGCAGCAGATGGTAGTTAAAGTGGTGGATAATAAGCCAGTGTTTACTCCGGTAAAGGTCGGATTTAGCGATGGAGTTTATACTGCAATCGAAGAGGGATTGGCTGAGGGTGAAGAGATAGTGATAAATGTTTATGAATTTGCTAATGCAGGCTCTAAAAATAATAGTACGCAAGGTGTCCCTGGGATGGGTGGATTTATGAGGCCAAACAGATAAAGATTGGGAAAATAATACAAAGGTAATATCTAAATGTTAGAGATAAAAAAAATAAAAAAAATATACCAGATGGGAAAAGTGAAGGTGGAGGCTCTAAGGGGAGTTTCTTTTTATATTAATAAAGGAGAATTTGTAGCCATTATGGGTCCTTCCGGTTCCGGCAAATCTACTTTAATGCATATTATCGGTTGTCTTGATCAACCTACAGAGGGTAGTTTTATAATCGGAGGAAAAGACGTAAGC
>JAKLPU010000171.1:0-2959 GCA_022013755.1 Candidatus Atribacteria bacterium
CCTGGATAGTCGGTATGTTCGAGAATATTTGGCTGGGTATAATTGGCCTTGTAACTATAGTTGGTTTGGGGCTCTTATTTATTAAAGCTTTAACAGATAGATTAGCGAGTAAAAAGGATGACAAATATTCAAGGGATGTAAAGAAATAAGGAGGAAAATAAAAAATGTTATTAACTACTCAGGATAATTTTTCCGAATACGAAATTGTGGGCACTTTAGGAATTGTTCGAGGCAATACTGTTCGGGCACGGCATGTCGGGAAAGATATATTAGCTAGTTTTCGCAATATAGTTGGTGGCGAGATTGAGGAATATACCAAATTACTGGCAGGATCCCGGGAGCAGTCTATCGACAGGATGATTTCATCAGCAGAAGATATAGGAGCAGATGGGATAGTATGTATTCGTTTTACTACCTCGTCAATTATGCAAGCGGCAGCAGAGATGTTTGTATATGGCACCGCGGTTAAACTAAAGAAAAAGAAATAAGGGATAAAAGATTTGTAAAACATTTGCCGCATTGTTTACCATTGTGTTTGATAGAAAATAAATTATAAATACTACAAAAATAAAGCTATCGTCTATCACGATATGAAAGGATATATATTTTGACTAAAAAATTAAATGTAATAAAAGAAAAAGCAGAAATAGCTAATCAGGCATTTTGGGATGAGATAGCCCGATTCATTATAAATCATACGATATAGAAAAACTAAAACAAGGGAAATCATTGATTGATGAAATATAGAAAAAGGAAATAGGAAGTGTAAAAGATAAATCTTTACTACACCTTCAATGTCATAGAGGATTATATAATTGAAAAGTAAAAGAAATATCTCAAAAACAGATAAAAGAAGAGTAGAAGTAGTTTCTTATCATTCAAATTGGAAGGAAATGTATAAAGAAGAGTCAGGGAAGATTAAAAATATATTAAATGATATTATAATTGATATTTATCATATAGGAAGCACTGCTATACCTGGAATTAAAGCAAAACCTGTAATTGATATACTTGTTGAAGTAAAAGATATTGAAGCAGCTGACCAGTATAATCATAAAATGGAAGAATTAGGGTATGAAGCAATGGGTGAATATGGGATACCGAAAAGAAGATTTTTTAGAAAGGGAGGAAACAAGAGGACCCACCATATTCATATATTTCAAGTGGGGAATGAAGAAATTGAAAGACATATCAATTTTAAAGAATATTTAATTTCTCACCTGGATAAAGGACAGGAATATTCAAAATTAAAAGAAAAATTAATAAATAAATATACTTACGATGTGGAAAATTATACTAACGGCAAGAGTAATTTTATCAAAGAAATCGATAGGAAAGCAAAATTGTGGTGGGAAAAATTATGAAAGTTAGAGGGATTTCTGTTTTTGAAATAATTTCAAAAGCAATAAATACCTCGCATGATATCAAGGAAGCTATTCCGGGGATACATATTGAAGGACCTTTTATCTCCCCCGAAGAAGGTCCGAGAGGATGCCATGACCCGAGCTTTATTCGAGAACCCGATTTTGAAGAATTTATGCAGTGGCAGGAGGCAGCCGAAGGTCGAATTGTGATGGTGACTATTGCCCCGGAGAGGGAAGGTTCATTGAGCCTTCAGGGGTAACTCTGGCTATGCTTGAAAAAAAATAAAATATTTCTAGGGTTTGCCTTTAAAAAAGAGGATTTTCAATTGTTTTGTAGTATAATTGTTATATAAAAAATAATGTGGATAATGAAGAATCAAATAAGAATTATTATTCAATTTAAATAAGGGAATTGGTTGGAAAGAAAGAATCAATTTAAAGGAGGTCAATAAAATGAATAAAAAAATTTTATGGTTAGGATTAGCAGCTATATCGATTATAATTTTTATTACTGGCTGCTGTGCGCCTATTATGCCTGCTATAGGTCTTGCCACAGTTGAGGAGATCGATATTTTAACCTTAGAGTCATTTCCTGTTCAGATATTTGTAATCGCCAGCGGATACCTTCCTGATCCTTGTACGGAAATTTACCAGATTAGTCAGGAAAGAGAAGGCAATACCTTTTTTATTACGATTAAAACTTATCGTTCTCCAGGTTTTTGCATCCAAGTGCTTGCTCCTTTTGAGGAAGTAATTCCACTTGATGTTTATGGCTTACCAGCTGGCACTTACACCGTTGATGTTAACGAAGTACAAGGTACATTTGATTTAGAAATTGATAACATTCTCTCTTTTTGATATGGATTGATTCAAAAGAATCTCAAATCTTAATATAGTAAAAATAGTTAGAAGCTTGACTTTTAACTATAAGAGAGGTGAAGATTTATGAAAAAGATATTCTATTTGATTTTAATTTTTATAATGGCAACTTTCTATTTAACCCCAATTTCTTTAGCTGATGGTGGTTTATTTACCCAGTTATATAGAGATATATATGAACCCAATCAATTAGCAATGATTGTATTTGATGATATGGTGGAGAAGATAATTTTTCAGATAGACTATGAGGGTAATGCAGAGGATTTCGCCTGGGTTGTTCCGGTACCCGGTTATCCTAAATTGTTCTCCGTCGAAGATGATATATTTTATGAATTGCATAAATTAACTCAACCACCCCCTCCTTCGAGTTTTGGTTGTGGATGGGGAACAGGCCCATCTCTCCCTGGCTCAGAAGATGAGGGAGTACATGTTTGGGAAGAGAACCAGGTAGGAATTTATTATACTACCACCTTATCTGCCACCGACCCGAATAGTTTAGTGGGATGGTTAAATGATAATGGTTATGCTTTCCCTGCAGAAGGTCAAGAGATACTGGATTATTATGTACAAAAAAATTGGTTTTTTGTAGCTATGAAAATTCAACATGAAGAAACAATAAATAGTACTGAAAATTACACCGGTGCTATTCAACCCATAGGGATAATGTTCTTTTCCGATGAAATGATTTATCCTTTAAAAATTAGTACTTTAAGTGC
>JAKLPU010000172.1:0-7048 GCA_022013755.1 Candidatus Atribacteria bacterium
ACCAGCCACCATTCTTCAATAAAACCTAAATGAATTTCTCGATGGGGCAGATTGAGCAAAATTTCACCCAGATAGGGGATTACCGAATCACTTAATGTAGCTATCCCGACAGAACCCACATAACCGATGAGGATTAAAGTTACCCAGTTACATTTTTTCTTACCCGCCGCACATTTATAAAAATTATACATAGAGGCAGTAACCAGTGCACTTAAAAAAACATGAAGAGGGTGAAAGGTATAAAAAATATTATAGGATAATTTGGTTGGTAATTTTTGCAAGAATATTATCATAATTATTCCGGTAGCAGCTCCGAAAGCAGTAAAAGGCATATGTTCTTTTAATTCTTTAAGGATTTGTTTATACATTTCTTTCCCCATTCTATTAAGACAAAAATATTTTTAGGCGAGGAGGGTGTAAAGGCAATAATTATTTAATTAGGCTATAGTAATATGTTATACTTATAAAAGTAGAGAAGTCAATAAAATTTCTCAATAATCTCTAATTTTTATTGGTAAAATTAAATAATTAAAGAAGAAAAGAGGAAACATAGAGTGAAGATTGGATGCCATATTTCTATCGCCGGGGGAATAGATAATTCTGTTGTTCGGGCTGTGGAATTAGACTGTAATACTATGCAGATATTTTCTAAAAATGCATCCACCTGGCGGGAGAAGATATTAAAAAAGGACGAAGTAGAAAATTTTAGAGAAAATTTAAAAAAATCTAATATTAACCCCGTTTTTATTCACGCCTCTTATCTGGTTAATTTGGCATCTCCTTCAGATGAACTTTATTTCAAATCAATTAATGCTTTTTTAGAAGATATAAAAAGAGCAGATCTTCTATTAGCCGACCCTTATCTAATAATTCATCCGGGAGCCCATACCGGAGCAGGAGAAGAATACGGAATTCAGAGGATAATTAGAGCCCTTAATATTATTTTAGAGAAAAGTGTAGGTTTAGGTTTAAAGACGATGATATTGTTAGAGAATACTGCTGGTTCGGGCACGCATTTAGGTTATACTTTTGGGCAGTTAACAAGGATGATGGAAGGGGCGAAAGATAAAAAGAGAATAGGAGTATGCTTTGATACCTGTCATGCCTTTGCGGCAGGATATGACCTTTCGCATCAAGAAGGGATTGAACAGACCTTAGGGGAAATTGATAAATATTTGGGTTTAGAGCGATTAAAGGTGATACACCTTAATGATTCAAAATTTCCTTTGGGTTCACGAAAAGACAGGCATATGCATATTGGTAAGGGATATATAGGACTGGAAAGTTTTAAGGCGTTGGTGAATCATAAATATCTAAAAGACCTGCCTTTCGTTCTGGAAACCCCCAAACATGATGAAAAAGATGATCTAAACAATATTAATTTAGTAAAGAGTCTAGTTTCAAATTAATACGATAAAAATATGTGACAGAGAACCGTTACCCCCTGTCACACTGTCCGAGGAAGAGGTTTAAGTGGATGCCGGTAGAGGAAATTTTAAATGAACTAAAAAAATATAATAAAGTTAGTTCCCGCTTTACTGACTGGAGACATATTCCGGCTAAATCTGGAATTTATGAGGAGTTTCCGGAGTGGATAGAGGATAGACTGGTAAGGATTTTGAAAGAGAAAGGTATCAACAAACTCTATTCTCACCAGGCTTCTGCCTTGGAATTTATCAGGAACAAAAATAATGTGGTAGTGGTAACTCCTACTGCTTCAGGAAAGACACTCTGTTATAATCTGCCGGTATTGGATTCTATTTTAAGAGATGAAAATAGTCGGGCACTTTATCTGTTTCCCACTAAAGCTTTATCTCAGGACCAATTGACTGAATTGTATCACTTAGTATCAGCCCTGGATGAGGGAATTAGGACTTATACCTATGATGGAGATACTCCTTCTTCCGCCCGACAGGCCATCCGTAAGAAAGGACATATTGTGGTAACCAATCCGGATATGCTACATTTAGGAATATTGCCTCATCATACCAAATGGATGGATTTTTTCGTAAATTTGAAATATGTGGTAATCGATGAGGTTCATATTTATCGGGGAGTATTCGGAAGCCATCTAGCCAATGTGATAAGAAGATTGAAGAGAATCTGCCGATTTTATGGGTCGAATCCCCAGTTTATCTGCTGTTCAGCGACTATTGCTAATCCTCAAGAGCTTTCTCAGAAGATTGTAGGAGAAGAATTTGTTTTAGTCGATAATAATGGCTCCCCTCAAGGCGAGAAATATTTTTTATTTTATAACCCTCCGGTAATTAATAAAGAATTGGGAATCAGGAAAAGTTTAATTAAAGAAGTTGCCCGTTTTGTCGCTTATTTTTTAAATTATGATATTCAGACCATAGTCTTTGCGCGGAGCCGTCTGACTACCGAAGTCCTAACCAGTTATTTAAAAGATTTTTTAGCTAAAACGGGAAGATCCAGGGATATGGTTAGAGGTTATAGGGGAGGTTATTTACCTAACCTAAGACGTGAAATAGAAAAGGGCTTAAAAGATGGTGAGATAAAAGGAGTAGTAAGTACCAATGCCCTAGAGCTGGGTATAGACATTGGACAGCTTGATGTTTGTTTTATGGCCGGATATCCCGGAACTATATCCAGTACCTGGCAGCAGGCCGGAAGAGCAGGGCGCCGATCCAATAGTTCAATAGCTATCTTAGTTGCCTCCAGTAATCCTTTAGACCAATTTGTGATAAATCATCCTGATTATTTCTTCGGAGAGTCACCGGAGAGTGCGGTTATTGACCCGGATAATTTGAGTATTTTAGTCAGTCATATCAGGTGTGCTTCTTTTGAACTGCCCTTTGAAGAAGGAGAAGATTTCGGAACAAAAAAGCTATGGGATGTTTTGGAGTATTTAGAGAAGGAAGGCGTACTTCATTACGTGGAAAAGAAATGGTATTGGATGAGCGAGATTTATCCTACTGAAGAGATAAGTCTGCGCAGTGCTTCAGTAGATAATTTTGTAATTATTGATACTACTGACCAGCAAGAACAGGTTATCGGGGAAATGGATAAGGCCAGCGTACCCACACTTATCTATGAAGGGGCTATTTATCTGCATGAAGGCGAACAATATGCTATTCACAGGTTGGATTATCAGAATCAGAAGGCCTATGCCGAAAAAGTTAAAGTGAATTATTACACCGATGCTCAGACCGAAACTAATATTAAGGTTTTAGATGTGTTTGAGAAGAGTGAAGAATCAAATATGGAACATACTTATGGGGAAGTGGTCATTACAATCCTTTCTACTTGTTATAAAAAGATAAAATTTTATACTCACGAGAATATCGGTTTCGGGGAAATATCTTTGCCGCCGGAAGAGATGCATACGACCGCTTATTGGCTCGCTTTGGCTGATGATAGTGGGGAACTATTGAAGCGCCTGGAAAGTGAAGGCACATCTTTTAATTTAAGCAGCGGGCTTTTGGCTCTATCTAACGTCCTTATTAATGTTGTTCCTTTATATGTTATGTGTGACCCTCAGGATATCAGGGCAGTTTCGGAAGTGCGTTCTCCTTTTACCGGAGAACCGACTATTTATATCTATGATAATTATCCCGGGGGAGTAGGATTTAGTGAGAAGATGTTTGAACTGCGTCGACCTTTACTGCAGGCAGCTCAGGAATTAATTCTTGGCTGCGGATGTGAAAAAGGCTGCCCCTCCTGTGTGGGGCCTATTGACGAAGTGGGCATAAAGGGAAAAGAGAGCGCTCTTCTAATTTTAAGGGAGGCCTTGAGCTGATTATGGACCTAAAGAGTCGACTGGAAAAGATTGCCCAATTAAAAAAGAATATAAATAAAATTGCTCAATCACAAAAAGAGGAAAGTATAGGTATTGTAAATCAAGAAATAAAGATAGAAGAAGTATTATCGGGAAAATTTATCTCCACCCCTTTTGGGGATAGCTTTATCCGGGAAAATTATTTCCCTCAGGATTATAGGTGCGGTGAAGTTGAACTTTTTCAAATTTTACAATCTTCTGCTAACACTATTTCCAGTTTAGCCAGAGATGATAGATTAAAAAAAATAGATATTAATAAGACCGTCTTTTTGGATACCGAGACTACCGGATTGGCCGGAGGAGCAGGGACTTATATTTTTCTGGTGGGAGCAGGATATTTTGAAGGAGACCAATTTTGTGTCCGGCAATATTTTATGCGGGATTATAATGAAGAGCGAGCTTTACTATCAGCAGTAAATGAACTGCTTTCCAGTTTTGAGGCAATAGTTTCGTATAATGGTAAGACTTTTGATGTTCCCTTAATTCAAAGCCGCTTTATTATGTCCGGGATGAAATTAAATTTAGAAAATCCTGGTCATTTTGATTTACTTTATCCTGCCCGCCGTTTATGGAAAAGAAGATTAGAGAATTGTTCACTATCTACAGTAGAAAGAGATATACTGGGGGTCATCAGAGAAAACGATGTTCCGGGCTATCTTATCCCTGAGATTTATTTTAGGTATCTTAAAACCAAAGATGCCCGAGCATTAAAACAGGTCTTCGAACATAATTTACAGGATATTCTTTCTCTGGTAGCTCTGGTCAGCAGGATGTGTTTTCTGGTAGAAGACCCTTTGAATAATACCGAATACGGGATGGATATTTTCAGTATAGGTAAGATGTTTGATGAAGAAAAGAGATATGAGCAGAGCACCCACTATTATTCTGAAGCCTTAAAACACAATTTAGCAGAAGAAGAAACCTTAGAGATATTAAGATTGGCTTCTTTTGCTTATAAGAGACAGGGAGAATGGGAAGAAGCAGAAAAAATATGGAAAAAGACAATAGAAAGAAGCCCGGAATTTATCTATTATCCTTACGAAGAGTTAGCCAAATATTACGAGCACCATTTGAAGGATTATCAAAAAGCAGAGACGATAATAGAAGAAGCTCTAAATATTGTGGAAAATATTTTCATAAGAGAAAAATTACAATATCGTTTAAATCGAATTAAAGGTAAACAATAGTGCCTGGTACAAAAGTTTACCTTTAATAGAAAAGGAGCAAGAGATGGAGAAAAAGAATTATACAGTGAAAGATTGGCCGGATGAGGAAAGACCGAGGGAGAGGTTGGTTGAGCATGGTGCAGATTGCTTGACAGATGCAGAATTATTAGGAATAATATTGGTTAAAGGTTATCAGGGGAAGACCTCGGTAGAAGTAGCGAAAGATTTATTATCAGAAACAAAGAGTTTAAGGAAATTAGATTCTTTAAGTTATCCGGAGATGAGTTCTGTTAAAGGGATAGGCCTGGCTAAATTTGCCCAAATAAAAGCAGCTCTTGAGATAGGGAAGAGGCTTCTAAGGGAAACTAATTCACCTAAAAAGAAAATTCATAATGCCTTAGATTTAGTAAATTATTATGGACCGTGCATGAGAGATTTAAAGAAGGAAAAATTTAAGGTCATAATGTTGGACGTAAAGAATAAAATTATCAAGGATATTGATATTTCAGTAGGGAGTCTAACGGAAAGCATAGTCCATCCCCGCGAGGCATTAAAGGAGATAATCAAAGAATCAGCTGCCTCGGTTATATTTTTACACAATCATCCCAGCGGAGAATCGAACCCCAGTAAAAATGACTTAGATATTACTGAGCGTCTGGCGGGTGCTTGTGAACTGGTTGGAGTAAAAGTACTGGATCATATAATATTGGGAGAGGATAATTATTTCAGTTTTGCCCAGGAGGGCTTATTGAAAAAAGTAGGGGCAGACCTTGTGTCTGCCCTAAAAGGAGTTAGCAATACATGAAAAGTAATTTATCCATAAAATTTTGTCCATATTGTGGTTATAAATTAGTCAGAAAGATGTTGGAAGGAAGAGAAAGATTGTATTGCTCGAGGTGTGGTAAAATATTTTACGAAAATCCTACTCCGGTAGTGGCAGTGATAGCCAGAGATGACGAAGGCAAAATATTATTAATCAAAAGGAAAATAGAGCCCCGCAAAGGCGAATGGGCACTGCCCAGCGGGTTTATGGAATTAGAGGAAAGTCCAGTAGAAGCCGCTTTAAGGGAATTGGCTGAAGAGACCGGGTTAAAAGGAAAAGCGAAGAGGCTGATAGGAGTTTATCCCAATAATAGCGAAATTCATGGTTATTTAGTTATTATAATTTATGAAGTTAAAATTTTAGGAGGAAAACTGTACGCCGGTGATGATGCGGAGGAAGCTGACTTTTTTGCAGTAAACCAAATTCCTCCTTTAGCCTTTCAATCTCACCAGGAAGCCTTGGGAGAAGTTTTAAAATAAAGGTGTTAATTTTTCAATTCATATTTTGTAAGAAATTATTGATTGTAAGCTAATAAATTTAATAATAAAAAGGAGAAAATAATGGAAAAAGCAAATTTTTTTAAAGTCAAAGAATTAAAAGCAAAAAAGGTTTTAGAAGATTCTATGTTAAGAGTTGTGGTAAATAAAAAAACCATGGTAAGCTTTTTTGAATTTGGTCCAAATACTACTATTATGCCTAAACATAAACATCCCCATGAACAAATTGGAGTGGTGGTAGCGGGCTCTGTAAAAATGATTGCAGGAGGGGAGACTAAAATTTTAAAGGTGAGTGAAGGAGTAGCAATTCCTCCCAATGTGGAACATGAAGCTACTCCCTTAGAGCCAGGTACTAAGATGATAGACGTTTTTTATCCTATAAGAGAAGACTATCTTTAGTAAAATAAAACAGATTAAAGGAGTATAGGATTGAAGATATTAGCTTTAGATTTTGATGGAGTAATTGTCGATAGTGTTTTAGACTCGCTTTTTGTGGGTCATAACGCTTACTTAAGACTATATGGACCGGGGAAAAAGAAATATTTTGGAGGGGAGCTTTTTACTTTCGAAAATTGGGAAGAGACTAAAAAGCAGTACCGAGAAGAGATAAAATATTACCGTGCCCTAAGGCCTTATATTCGGGGAGCAACCGATTATGGTTTGATCCAGAAATTAATAGAAGAAAATAAATCTATTAAGAATCAGGAAGAATTTGACAATTATAGAAAGACAGTGAAGTTTGATTTTGAAGACTATGAAAAAG
>JAKLPU010000021.1:0-2708 GCA_022013755.1 Candidatus Atribacteria bacterium
AATAGAAAAATATACCCAAAAATAAAATAGAAAGGATTTTTCTTATTCATTACCTTGATAAAAATGGAAAAAACAGGGTGGTCATTGAGCATGTCCAACCTGAAATCGATGGTGGTTATTTCCCCATCAAAAGAATTATCGGAGAAAAAGTAAAGGTCACAGCGGATATCTTTGCCGACGGTCATGACCAGATCAGAGCCGCCCTTCTGTTTCGAAAACAGGGGAAAGAAAAATGGCAATTTTCTCCGATGAATTTCGTGGGAAATGACCGGTGGTCTGGAGAATTCACAGTCGAAGAAATCGGAATCTACGAGTATACCATCGAAGGGTGGGTCGATCATTTAATGACCTGGCTGAAAGATATCCAAAAAAGATTTCAGGCACAGGAAAAAATTAAAGTTGACATCTTAAGCGGTATTCCTCTCCTGGAAAGAGTAACCCAACAAATAACCTCAAAGGGAGGAAAATATATTAGCCAGCTGATTACCAGATTAAAGGAAGAAGAGCATCCCGAAAAATTAATGGCCATTCTCCAAGACAAACTACTGACAGTTATTATCGAAGAAAATCCTTTTAAAAATCATAAAACCCGCTATCCTAAGGAATTAAAGGTGATAGTCGATCGAAAAAAAGCTTTATTCAGCGCCTGGTATGAGCTGTTTCCCCGTTCCTGTTCACCAGAAATAAACCAGCAGGGCACTTTTTTGGATTGTGAAAAGATCCTGCCTGATATTGCCAATCTGGGTTTTGACATTCTGTATTTTCCCCCTATTCATCCCATTGGGAAGACCCACCGCAAGGGGAAGAATAATGCCATAACTACCCAAAAAGGAGACCCGGGGAGTCCCTGGGCAATCGGGGATGAAACAGGCGGCCATATGGCTATTCATCCCCAACTGGGAAGCCTAAATGATTTACATCGATTGATCAAAAAAGCAAAAGAATATGGTATTGAAATAGCCCTGGATCTGGCTTTTCAATGTTCCCAGGATCATCCTTATATTAAAACCCATCCAGAATGGTTTAGGTGGCGGGCTGACGGAACCATCCAGTATGCCGAAAATCCGCCGAAAAAATATGAGGATATCGTTCCCTTTGATTTTGAAACAGGTCACTGGCAAGAATTATGGCAAGAGCTCAAGAAAATTACTTTTTACTGGATAGAACAAGGGATTAAAATCTTTCGCGTCGATAATCCTCATACTAAACCCTTTCCATTTTGGGAGTGGCTGATTGGTCAGGTTAAAGAAAAATATCCGGAGGTCATCTTTCTGTCAGAAGCCTTTACCCGGCCTAAAGTGATGTATCGTCTGGCCAAAATCGGTTTTACCCAATCTTATACTTATTTCACCTGGAGAAATACCAAACATGAATTGACGGAATACCTGAATGAACTGACCAATACCGGGGTTAGAGAATATTTTCGGCCAAATTTTTGGCCAAATACCCCGGATATCCTTTCTGAATACCTGCAATTAGGAGACTGGCCAGCCTTTTTCATTCGGTTCATTTTAGCTGCCACCCTATCCTCCAATTACGGAATTTATGGACCTACCTATGAACGGTTTATCAATCAGGCTATTTCCGGAAAAGAAGAATATCTAAATTCGGAGAAATATGAAATAAAACAATGGAAAAATGAAGATATCAAGGAGAGCACTCGTGATTTTATTTCCCGAATCAATCAAATCAGACGGGAAAATCCTGCCTTACAGATGACCAATAATCTCAAATTTTATCATGTTGATAATGATAATTTACTTTATTTTGGTAAATTTAGCGAAGATATTTCTGATATTATTTTAATTGTTATTAACCTGGATCCTCATTACATCCAGTCCGGATGGGTTCAGGTGCCGCTATCCGAAATGGGTATAAAACCTGAGCAGCCCTTCCTGGCCCAGGACCTGTTGGGGGGCGATCAATATATCTGGCAGGGTGAATACAATTATGTGGAATTAAATCCACAGGTCCTCCCTGCCCATATCCTTAAAATCAAGAAAAGGCTTAAGAGAGAAACTGACTTTGATTATTTCATATAAGGAGGTCTCATGACTACCCAAGAGACTTATCTGGAAACCCCTTTATGGTACAAAGATGCCATTATCTATGAACTTCACGTCAAAACATTTTATGATAAAAACGAAGACGGAATCGGCGATTTTCAGGGATTAACCGAAAAATTAGATTACCTGGACAGCCTGGGAATTAACACTATCTGGTTGCTTCCTTTTTTCCCATCCCCCTTAAAGGATGATGGATATGATATTGCTGACTATTTCAATATCCATCCCAATTACGGTAATTTACGCTATTTCAAGTATTTTTTAAAAGAAGCTCATCGACGAGAAATGAAAGTGGTTATAGAATTGGTCTTAAACCATACCTCTGACCAGCATATCTGGTTTCAAAGGGCAAGAAAGGGAGGCCCTAATTGCAGATGGGGAAAGTTTTATGTCTGGAGTGAAACCCCGGATAAATACCAGGAGGCCCGAATTATTTTTAAAGATTTCGAATCATCCAACTGGACCAGAGACCCGATATCTGGCTATTATTACTGGCATCGTTTCTATTCTCATCAGCCCGATTTAAATTATGATAATCCGGAGGTCCAGGAAGCCATGTTGAAAGTGATTGATTTCTGGATGAAAATGGGGGTTGACGGAATACGTCTGGATGCGGTTCCCTATTTATTTGAAAGAGAAGGA
>JAKLPU010000022.1:0-10501 GCA_022013755.1 Candidatus Atribacteria bacterium
ATCACCTCTTCACCTTTTCACCCTTTTGTCTAAAATTTTTTCTTTTTTTTAAATTGGAGGAATCCTAACTTTTAGTAAAGATTTTTTTTTTTTTTTTTTTTTTTTTTCTTATTAAAATTTTTTATTTTATAACTTCATAATTAAAATTAAATTTTTTTAGGAAATACCAAAATGCCCCCCGGAAGGGTAATGGGGGATTTAAAAAATATTTTGACTTTCCCCCCCCCCCCCCGAAAAATCATTTAAAACTTGTACCCTTGAACCATCAAAGATCAAGAAGCACTTCCTGCAGGAAATTATGTGCCCTCATAAGGTCGAGGATAATCTCCAGAAGAGGGTATCAAGGCTGGCTGGGGCCACTGCCCGAGAACTGGGGGCTTCTTGGAAATGAGAATGGTTCAGGCAATGATTAGAGAAAAAGAAAAAATCAAAATTTTAACCATAGTTATTCTTTTAGGTATCAGTTGTTTTCTCACATACTATTTTCATATAGTACTTAAAACCGCAGTAATTTTTACCCACTTCTTTTATATCCCAATTATCTTAGCCTGTATTTGGTGGAGAAGAAAAGGGTTACTCGTGGCTATACTTTTAGCAGCAATACTGATTTTTAGCCAAATTATTTTTAAAGACGGTGTAGTAAATATTAACGATTATATTCGAGCTTTTATGTTCATGGTTATTGCCTTTGTAGTCGCTGCCTTAAGCGAGAAGATTAGTAAGGGTCATGAGGAGACAGAGAGACAGAAGAATTTCTCAGAAAATATAATAACTACCGTCCCCCAGTCTTTGCTTATTTTGGATAAGGATTTAAGAATAAAGAAAGCTAACCTTACTTTTTATCAACTATTTCAAACCAGACCTGAAAAAGCGATTGGTAGTAATTTATGTGACTTATTACCGGATAAAGAGGGAAAACTCAAGAATGAGTTAACCAGAATAGTTGGAACTGAGAATATACTAGAAGGCTTTGAAATACTTTATCAGTCAAAGAAGCTGGGTGAGAGAGTACTTAATATTATAGCAAAAGGAATGACTATTGAAGAAGAAGAAGAAGAAGTGATTTTGATACAAGACATCACCGAGCGTAAGCAGATGGAAGAAAAATTGCGACGGTTCAATGAAGAACTGGAGTTAGAAGTTGAAGAAAGAACAAAAGATTTATTAAAAGAGAAGAACTACACCCGCCACCTGATCGAAAGCTCTACGGATTTCCAATTGACTATTGATGATGATGGCAAGATTATGGACGTGAATAGGGCATTTGAGGAGTTTGTTGGTAAGAGCCGCGGGGATGTTATTGGTACCTCGATTTATGATTACCTGCCGAGGAAGGATATAGAGAGCTTTATTAAGGAGATATTTGAGAAGAAAAAGGTCAGGAACATTGAGCTATCCATAGAGGTACCGGGGAAGGAGATTTTGTACTATAACCTCTCCGGTACACTATTTACCACATTAGATGGCGAATTAGGGGTCTATATAAGTGCGAGGGATATGACCGAGGTGAGAAGACAACATGATGAGCTTCTTGCAAAAGAGAAACAGCTTGCCCATACCTCCAGACTCTCTACCCTCGGGGAGATGGCTAGTGCAATGGCTCATGAGATTAACCAACCTCTTTCGATAATCTCTATGGTGGCAGAAGGCATATTCCGGGACATAGAGAAAGATCGTATCGACATAAGTCTTCTTCCCAAGGATCTGGAAGATATATTATTCAGTATCAACCGTATAGACAGGATCATCACCCACATGCGGACATTCGCCAGACAACCTGGGGAATGGAAGCTAATAGAGCCGGAGCAGATATTAAATAATGCTTTTATTATCCTTAGTGAACAGTTCAGGGTGCACAGCATTATAGTTTCACGTCATATCGAGAAGAATCTACCCCCCATCAAGACAGACCCAAATCAACTTGAACAGGTATTTATAAATATTCTGATAAATGCAGATCAGGTTCTTAATGAAAAGAAAAGTCAGAAAGAACAATTGGGCGAGAGCTTCCAAAAACAAATGGTGGTAAATATCTTTCAAGAAGGTGAAGATGTGGTATTTGAATTTGCAGATAATGGTTATGGGGTTCCAGATGAAATTAAATCAAGAATATTTGAACCCTTTTTTACCACAAAAGATCCAGGAGAGGGCACAGGACTCGGTCTTTCTATTGCCTACTCCATCTTAAATCAATCGCTTGATGGAAGGATCTGGGTTGAGGATAACAAGATGAGAGGAGCGAGTTTTAAGGTGGCTCTTCCCATAGAGAAAGAAAACCAGAAATATAAAAATAAAAAAGAGGATAGAAAAAATAGAGGAGCAATATAGATAAGGTGAAGAAATGAGAATATTAATTGTTGACGATGAAATTGAAATTTGCAAACGTCTACAGCGAGAATTAAAGAAAGAAGGTCATGAGGTTGAGTATAGAATATCCCCACTTAATGTTCTGGAGGAATTGAAGGAAGCCAGGAGGGATAATAAACCGTACAATCTCCTACTCCTCAATATCCGGATGCCAGAGATGGATGGTCTCACCCTATTCTCCCGTATCAGGGAAGAGTGTCTGGGCGTTGAAGTGATTATTACGACCGGTTACCGTGAGGAACAGACAGTGATTGAAGCTATACACCTTTCTGCACTAAACTACCTGAGCAAACCCATTAACCTTAGGGAACTTGAAGCTGTTCTCTGCGACGGTCATAAAAAAGTAGTTAAAGCGAAAAATAGCCATAAAAAATACCACATTCTGGTGGTGGATGATGAGAAGAATCTGTGTGATCGCATCAAACGCGAACTGGATAAGGAAGGCTATCAGACAGCAGCTACCTATACTGGGGAGGAGTGCATCGATTATTTCAAGAAGAACAAAATTGATGTGCTTATCGCAGATATTAGAATATCCACGATAAATGGTCTTGAACTGTTAGAGCGGTGTAGAGAGATTACCGATGATTTTATATCCATTATCATCACAGGTCACGGAAATCACGAAACCGCTAAAAAATCATTAAAACTGGGTGTCTACGATTATATAAAAAAACCCTTGTCTTTAGATAAACTCATCAAATCGGTAAAGAAAGGGATTGAGCACTTACAAGCTCTTCGTGGCTCTACTTTAAAGGATAATAAAAATCATTGAATTACATATTAATATGTGAGAGGTGAAGAAATGAAAATACTAATTGTTGACGATGAAGAAGGTATCTGTAAGCAATTAAAGCATGAATTACAAAAAGAAGGTTTTAAAGTTGAGTATAGAATATCCCCACTTAATGTTCTGGAGGATTCAAAGAGAGCTAAGGAGGATGGCGAGCCGTACAATCTCCTACTCCTCGATATCCTGATGCCCGGGATGAATGGTTTTAAACTATTGGAGGAGATCAAAAAGGCGCAACCTAATCTGGATGTTATCATCATTACCGGATATGGCGATGAAGAAAAGGCGATAAAGGCAATTCGCCTTGGCGCATTTGACTATCTAAATAAGCCGATTTCTTTAAAGGAACTCCACACAGCTATTTTTCGCATCAATCAGAAGATGGAGAGAGAAGAAAAGAAGCCGTTTAGGCACCGCGTTCTGGTGGTAGATGATGAGAAAGACTTATGTGACCACATTAAGCATGAACTGGATAAAGAAGGCTATCTGGTGACAGCTGCATATGATGGTGAAGAAGGTTTAAACTATTTTAAGAATAATCGGGTAGATCTAGTCATAGCAGACCTTAAGATGCCTAGAATGAGTGGTCTTGAGATGCTTAAACATTGCAGAGAAATTACCGACAATTTTATATCGATTATTATTACCGGTCATGGTGATCATGAGACTGCTATTAAAGCCTTGAGAATGGGCGTTTTCAACTATCTGAAAAAACCTATCCCACTTGAAGAACTTATTATTTCAGTGAACAAAGGGATCGATCTGCTGTTTCTTCAAAGAGGTCTTTCAGCGCGTAAACGGGAACTGGAGATCGAAACTGCTATTAAAAAGCAATATGCTGATAACCTTGAAAAGATCGTTGAGGAAAGGACCAAGGAACTTCAACAAAGTTACCAAAAATTACAAAAAACCATGGAAAGCACCATCAACACCATAGCCAAGATAGTAGAGACCAGAGACCCCTATACTGCTGGACATCAGGTAAAAGTCTCTAAACTGGCTACTGCCATAGCCCAGGAGATGAAACTTTCTCAGGATAAGATTGAAGGATTAAGAATAGCTTCCCTTATTCATGATGTTGGAAAGATTAGTCTACCGGCAGAGATTTTAAGTAAGCCCAGCAAGTTAACGGAAATAGAATATCGTTTAATTCAGGATCATTCCCAGATAGGGTATGATATTCTAAAAACTGTGGATTTCCCCTGGCCCATTGCTCAGATTGTGCTCCAACATCACGAAAGGATAGATAGTTCAGGGTATCCTCAAGGTCTAAAAGGTGATGATATCTTATTGGAAGCAAAGATAATTGGAACAGCTGATGTGATAGAAGCAATGTCCTCTCACCGACCTTACCGACCGGCTCTCGGCATCGATAAAGCCTTAGAAGAAATCTCCCAAAATCGAGGTATCCTCTATGACCCTCAAGTGGTAGATACCTGCCTTAAGCTCTTCAAAGAAAAAGGCTTTAAGTTTAAATAAATAAGAGTGAACATTGACTTTTTTTATCATATTTTAAAAAAAATACAAAAATAGGGACACATCCCATTTAAATTAAATGGGATGTGTCCCTATTTTAAATTTTAAAATTATGCAACAACCGTGTCAGGGGAATGGTTCTTCTGACCATAGATTAGACAGAAGGCTGGCTCGGGTTACGGCTTTAGAGCCAAATTTCTCTCTAATTTCATCTAAAGACTGAGTAAGTTGTTCCAATTTATCCTCTTTGTCTTTTAAAAATTTCAATTGCTTTATTTCATTTCCCGAGATAAGACTGGAGAGTTTTATCCCCAAAAGTCTAACCCCGCCTTTTTTATATCTTACTTTGTCCAGGAGTTCTACGATAGTTTTAAAAATGATATCATCAAGATGGGTAGAATTTTCTAAGGTCTTTGACTTACTGAAGGTAATAAAATTGTGAAATCTTATTTTCAAGGTGATGGTTCTGCCTTTATAACCTTCTTTCCGGGCAGTATAACCCACCAGCTGGGAAATTTTTAGCAGTTCTTTTACGAGAACTGCTTTTTCGGTTATATTGGTACCGAAAGTTGTTTCTTTACCAATAGATTTTGCTTTAGAGGGGGGAGTAACTGGGCTTTCATCTATCCCTTGAGCTAGAAGCTTTATCTTTTTCCCGTTTTTTCCCATAAGATTCTCTAAGATAGTATCAGGCATTTTAGCTAATTGTTCTACCTGGTAAATACCGGATTTTTTTAGCAGCTCTTCTGTCTTTTTTCCTATACCCCAGAGGGTAGAGATGGGGAGGGGATAGAGAATTTTTTGAATATCTTTTGAGGGGATAAGGTAAAAACCGTCTGGCTTCCCCAGGTTGGTGGCTATCTTGGCTAAGAATTTATTTTCTGCTATCCCCACCGAGACCTTAAGGCCTAATTCTTGATGAACCCTTTCTTTAATCTTCCTGCCGATGATTTCGCTTGAGCCAAAGAGTGATTCGCATCCGGATACATCTAAAAAAAGTTCATCTATACTCAACGGTTCTATCAAGGGAGTATAAGTACTACATATCTGAAAAAATATTTCAGATGCTTCCAAGTATTTATTCATTTGAGAAGGAATAAAAATTCCCTCATAGCATTTTTGACGGGCTTCCCAGATGGGCATGCCGGCATGAACACCGTATTTACGGGCTTCATAGGAAGCGGCACAGACCACTCCGCGGTTGGTTTTGCCATCTTTTCCGTCGGCACCGCTTACTCCTCCTACAATAAGAGGTTTCCCTCGATAAGCCGGGTTATCTCTTTGCTCTACCGAGGCGAAGAAGGCATCAAGATCCAGATGAATTATGGATAAGCAATGGTTATCACTCACTTTTTTAGTTCCTTTGTAACTAATTGACCAATTTACCGATTCACCAATTCACCGATTAAATTAGCCGTTAGCATATATTATAGCGTATAGCGGGTAGCGTATAGTTTATAAAGCTAAAAACTTAAAGCTAAAAGCGTAAAACCATAATTCAAAATTCAAAACTTTAAAATCTACCAATCTGCCAATTGCCCGATTTGCCAATTAGATTAGTCGTTAGTGAATAGTTGTAGGGGTCGGATTTATCCGACCCGTATTGTTTTTTGACAGGCGGACTTGCCCTACGTTTACTCATTACGGGCAGACACAAGGTCTGCCCCTACATATATAGATTTTGTTTTCTAAACGCTGTACGCTCCACGCTAGCTCCACGCGATACTCGATACCCGATACGAATTTATATTTATAATCTTCCGGGCGATTATTTTAGAGTCACCGCTATCTTTGCTTAAGACCCCTTCTATCAAAAGAGGTACTTCTTTGCGAAGGAGGATAGAATATTTTTGATAGATGTTCGGGAAAGCAATCACTTCAAAAAAACCTGCTTCATCTTCCAAAAGCAAGAAAGCCATAACCTGTTTTTGCCTGGTAAATTGTCTTCTTGCTTGAATTAGTATTCCTTTTATCAAAATTGGTTTCGGATAAAAATAATTTAATAGTTGACTAGAATTCATCATCGGCAGGTATGCTAATATTTTATCATATTTTTTTAAAGGATAGTTAGTTATATATATATCGAGTATTTCCTTTTCTAAGCTCATTTGGAAAGATTTAGAAAAATGATAAGCAGGAATGGAGTCAGAGGCAATAAGTTCGGTATTCCATAATTCCCTCTCTTCGGATATTTTATTTTGAGCCCCATCTTTGGCTTTCTTCTTTCTAACCTCCTTTAAAGTAAGAGGGAGCAGGGTTAACAATGCCGAACGGGGATAGGCAGTGAAATCGAAAGCACCTACCTTAATTAAATTTTCTATTAATGATTGATTAATTCTTAAAGATGTAGTTTTACAGCAAAAATCATACAGGGAATTAAATCTTTTGCACTTTTCCCTGAGAGATAGAATGGATTTTAAATGTTTTTCTCCCATACCTTTTATCTTACCCAGTCCCACTCGAATAGCTCCTTCTTCTACAATAAAACCAGCTCCACTCTTATTTATATCGGGAAGAAGCACTTTGACCTTGAAACGCCGGGCTTCCTGAATATAGCGGTCAGGAGAATAATAACCCATACCGTAGGTGAGCAGGGAAGCCAGGTAGTAAGCGGGATAATGCACCTTAAGATAACAGGTTACAAAAGAGATTAGGGCATAGGAGGTGCTGTGGGCTTTATTAAAACCGTAGTGAGCAAATTTGGAGATCAGGTAAAAAACTTTTTCTGCTTCTTCTCTGGTATTTCCTTGTTGAATAGCTTTTTTAAGGAAATTATCCCTTTGTCTTTCCATTTCTACCGGTGAACGGGAGCTGATGGCTCGACGGAAGAGGTCGGCCTCTCCCAGGCTAAGGCAGGCAAAAACCGAAACTACCTGCATAACCTGTTCCTGATAAAGAATAACTCCATAAGTATCTTTCAAAATAGGTTTTAATTTGGGGTGTAGATAGTCTATCTCTTCTTCGCCCCGCTTTCTTTTAAGATAATGTTCGGTCATCCCGCTATCTAAAGGACCCGGTCGGTATAAAGACAGAGCAGCAATTACGTCATTTAGATGCGAGGGGGAAAGCCTCCTTAGAAGAGAGGACATCCCTGAGCTTTCCAACTGGAAGACTCCCAGAGTTTTGCCCTTTTGCAGGGCAGAGAAGGTAGTTTTATCGTCAAGGGGAATCTTGTTAAGGTTAATATTTATATTTTTTTCTTTTAGTATTTCCAGAGTTTTTTTAATTATAGTAAGACTGCGGGAGCCCAGAATATCCATTTTCAATAAGCCTAAATCCTTGATGGATTCTTTTTCATACTGGCTGACTATTTCTCCCTGATTAGTTACCTCCAGAGGGACTATTTCGGAAAGCGGCCTATCTGAGATGATCATTGAAGAGGCATGTACAGAGAGATGCCGGGGTATCCCTTCTATAGTTTGAGCAAAAGAGAATAGGGATTTAAGGGGCTCCTGGTCACAAGGGAGCTTTTGCAGCCCAGGCAATGTTTTTAAGGAGGCCTTAATGACTCCGGGCAAGGAGAATATAGGCATAAGTTGAGCGATTTTATTTATCTCCTGAGGGAGGAATCCCAGTACTCTCCCTGCATCTCGAATGGCTGAGCGGGCGGCATAAGTAGAGACGGTGCTTACATGAGTTACTTGATTAACTCCAAATCTTTTAAAGATATAAGAGATTACCTTTTCTCTCCCTAACTGACCGAAGTCTATATCGATATCCGGAAGGTCTATTCTCTCGGGGTTTAGAAATCTTTCAAAAAAGAGTTGATATTTTAAAGGGTCTACCTCGGTTATATTAAGCAGATAAGAGACTAAGCTGCTGGCCGAAGAACCCTTCCCCGGGCCGACCGGGATGTTATTTTTTTTGGCAAAGCGGACTATATCACGAACGATTAAAAAATATCCGGCAAAATCCATCTGGTTGATTATCTTCAATTCATATTGCAGGCGTTTTATAACTTCTGAGGAGGGGACGGGATAATATTTTTTAAGTCCTTTTAGGCAAAGTTTTTTTAAATAATCCCGGGCAGAATAGGAAGAGGGCAGGGGATAAGCGGGGAGATGAATTTCTCCTAAATTAAGTTCTAAGTGACACTTTTCAGCAATTTCACTTGAGTTTTTAAGGGCTTGAGGCACCCGGGAAAATATTTTTTCCATCTCTGAGGGAGATTTAAAATAATATTCATCGGTCTCCAGTTTTGGGTGATAGAATCTTTCTTTTGTTCCCAAATTGGCAATTTTATTTAATAGATGTTGAGAAGACGCCTGATCCTTTTGTAGGTAATGGATATTATTGGTGGCTACCAGGGGGATATTTAGTTTTTTGCCTATTTCTATTAATTTAGAATTAACTTCTTTTTCTTGGCTAAGGCCATGAAAGGATAATTCCAAATAAAAATTTTCTTTGCCGAATACCTGTTGATACCAGTAAGCGGCCTCTTCGGCTTGCTCAGCCTTCTTTTGTGAAAGAAGAAGGGGTATTTCCCCTTTATCGCATCCGCTTAATCCAATAATCCCCTTACTGTATTTGGCTAAAATATCTTTTTCTATGGCCGGGATAGAGCAAGGATTAGATAAGTGAGCTTTGGTAATAATCTGACAGAGATTGCTGTATCCCTCCTTGTTTTTGACCAAAAGAATAAGATGATAGGTCTCTTTGGATTTTTGATTATCTTTTATCCGTATTTCACAGCCGATGATGGGTTTTATCCCCGCACTTTTTGCTTTTTTATAAAATTGAACAGCTCCGTAGAGCCCATCATGGTCAGTTAAAGCTATTGCTTTCATATTAAATTTAGCAGCTTGTTTTACTAAATCATCAAGGCTGCAGAGTCCGTCTTGCATACTGTATTGAGAGTGTACATGTAGGTGTACTATTTCCATTTTGCAATAACTTTCTGGTAATTAACCAATTTACCAATTCACCGATTGACCAATTGAATTAGTCGTTAGTATAAAACGGGTTTATAGTTTATAGTTTATAGTTTTTAGATAAAAGCAATCCGTTTTCAGCTTTGACTATTATATTATTACGGGCAGACACAAGGTCTGCCCCTACACATTATAGATTATTTTTTTCTAAACGCTGTACGCTCTAACTTCATAAGGCGTATGCAATACGCCCCTACTTTTTTCTCTATATTATTTTTTGCCATATACTTAATACTATCTTGAATTTTTCTTTTCTTTCTCTTCCTTTTCTTCACTATATACCCGATACTATCTTTTTCTGACTCATGACTCCTATCCTGTAAACTTGCAACTCGCAACCTGTATTTAAAACGTATGTTTGTATTAAGGAGCAAAAAAATATAACTGTTTTTCTTTAATCTCGTCCCTCTTTTTCTTGCTTTTTCTCTGTTTCTTTAATTTCTCCGGTTTTTATTTCTTCTTTAAGAAGCTTGATCAACATCAAGGCGTTTTTAACTGCCTTACCTTTATAATGATTATTCATAAAAATATACTGGTCGGTGGTTTTTTCGGCAATCTTTTTTATTTTAGGTATCCATTCTTTTAATTCTTCTTCGGTATAGAGATAATCATATCTCTGATAAGCTTTTTCGTGTTCCCACCAATTAACCTTGTTTCGACCGTGAAATCTAACATAACCCAGGTTAGAAGTAGCTTCAGCTATGGGAGGGATTAAACCTTTGAGCTGAGGTTGGTCTACACAGCAAAAACCTATGTCGTTGTTCCTTAAAATCCTGAATATTTCGTTATTTATCCAGTAAGAATTTCTAAATTCTACCACCAGAGGTATATCCTCCATTCTTTCTTTGAAGCGGAGAAGGTAATCCCGATTGGAGGGAGTATTATAAAAAGAATAAGGGAACTGAGCTAACACGCAGGCAAATTTACCTGCCTC
>JAKLPU010000173.1:0-2695 GCA_022013755.1 Candidatus Atribacteria bacterium
ATAAGAGTCCATTTTTTCTTAATCTTTCTTTTAGTTTACCAAAAGTTATCGTTGGTTCATCTCGGCGTTCAGCGACAACTGCCAGGTCATGAAGGTCTTCCATAAGCTCCTCATACTTTTTAATGGGAAGAATAGCAGCTGTTTTTTTGCCTTTTTCATCTACAATATATTTTTCTTTTTTAAAAACTTGCATCTATTGCTCTCCTTTCTATGAAGATAAATATTCAATACATTTTCAAATTTATATTTCATTTTGTTTTTTATTATAGATTATTTAATTAAAATTATCAATTTTTCTTTATCACCCATTATCCATTAGACATTACTGTATTTGCTCCCCACATCTTATCTCCTTCACTCGATACCCGATACTCGATACTATATACTGTTTTCTTCCCTTGACATTTCCTACCCACATATAATATAATTTACTCAAGTTCACATCCTGAACATAATTTTCTGTCATTGCGAGGGAGTGAAACGACCGAAGCAATCTCATCTTACATCTTGTAATTTACATCTTTTTGTTGTTATTGTATAAAATTCACATGTTCTAAAACGTAGATAATACAAGGGTTTCAGAGTTCTCTTAAAAATTTAAAAAATATTCATCACGCAAATCATAGCAAAAACAAGTAAAAAAGTACCAAATATAGCTTTTTTAGCTCTTGAAAGGGTTGGTATATAAGGCTTTTAAGAGAGAGCTACGTATGGCGCGTATAACGCATTTCTTTAAGGTTCTTAAGGTAAAACCCTATCTTTTGCCAAATAAACGCCGTGAGGAGCGTTATATTAGATAAAGCTCAAAAGGCTTATATTATAAGGGTTTTTCAACAATTCAATAATTAACTGATTATTAGATTAGTGAAACAGAGAACTGTCCCCTGTTCCAGAATTCCAGAATGGTCTGAAAAAATTAAAATAAATTTCCCAGTAGAAATTTTCCCCTATACTGAGAAAGAAATTAACAACCCAATTGTTCAAGCAGCAGTTAAGAGGGGTATTGTCTTATTTGAGCGGTAAACTTCCCTTTGGGCCTGCCCTGTGTAGTGAGCTATCTACTACATAGGGCCCTGTAAAGCCTTGCTTTGCCGGGGTCATTGTGAGGAGACTCCCTTTTTGTCATTGCGAGAGTGGCACTCAATATTACTTGAGTGCCACTCGAAGCAATCTCATCTTGAAACTTGCACCTTGAAACTTGTTTTATTTGACATCCCAATTTTTTTACAGTATAATTTTCTTAAGTTCACATCCTGAACATAAAATATAAAATTTTAATCATTATACTTTTCTTAGGGAACTTAGGGAAAAATAATTCAAAACTTATTAGAAAATAGGTACCAAATTATGAGAGAGCTAAAGAGAATAAAAAATATAATAAAACAGCACAAAGAAGAATTGGAAAAAAGATTTAAGGTCAAGGAGATAGGTATATTTGGTTCTTATGTAAGAGGAGACGAACAAAGAAAAAGTGATGTAGATATACTCGTAGAATTTAGAGAGCCTGTAGGCTTATTTGAATTTATGGATTTAGAAGAATATCTTGAGAAATTATTTAAAAGAAAAGTAGATCTAGTATCTAAAAAGGCACTCAAACCACGAATTGGGAAATATATTTTAAGAGAGGTTGTATATATATGATAAAACAAAAAAATTCCAAAATCATTAAGAGATAAATATCCTGATATTCCTTGGAAAAAAATGGCGGGAATGAGAGATAAATTAATCCATGAATATATTGGAATTGATAAGGAAATACTGTGGAAAGTAGCAAAGGATGAAATACCTTTGCTGAAAAATTTAATTAGAAATATTTTAAATATTTTAGATGATAAATAAAAAATAAGTATTTTAACTGAAATCTGCAAACTGGAAACCGAAAACAAGACGACCGAAATAAAATATTTCTCTTTTGAATTTACTAAAAACTATAAACTAATAACCAAAAACTGTCTTTTTATCTTGCATTTCTTTAATCTTGTATTTTTTATTAACTAAAAACTGTAAACCAAAAACTAAAAACTGGACGACCGAAGGGAGTCTCTCATGTCCGACTACAAAAAACTTAAAGTATGGGAAGATGCCCATAAAATTACTGTAGACATTTACAATATTACTCAGAAATTTCCCAATAACGAACAATATGGACTGACTTCTCAAATCAGAAGATCATCATCATCTATACCTACTAACATTGTCGAAGGATGTGGGCAATTGGAAAATGGTAATCTAATTAGATTCTTAGGCATATCCAAAGGCTCCGCCTTTGAAGTTGAATATCAATTATTACTTGCTAAAGATTTAAACTATATAACCAACGAAGAATATAAATTTCTAATGGCAAAAATTCAATCTATTATTCGTAGGTTAACTAATCTTATTAAATCTCTAAAAAACCAAAAACCGAAAACCAAAAACCAAAAACAAGGTGTTAGCCATGCCCGAATCTAAACATTTAAACACTCTCTTAGAACTAAAAGCCGATCCCTCCCAATCCCAACGTTCTCTATCTCACCGTCTCAACATCTCCCTGGGCCTGACTAACTCTATCCTGCAAAACTTGATTCATCGGGGTTGGATAAAAGCCCAAAAAATGACCGGTCGTAAAATTCTCTATCTTATTACCCCCGAAGGTATGACAAATGTCAGCCGTTTGATGTATAACCGTTTCCAGGAAACCCTCCATTACTATCAT
>JAKLPU010000174.1:0-4936 GCA_022013755.1 Candidatus Atribacteria bacterium
CAGTGTTAATAGAATTTACTTTCGACTCTGGAACATTTACCAGTTCCGCTTTCTCTTTCCCATAAATTGTTAGTGGCTGATTTTTGGAATTGTATTCTAAAACGGTACCATCCTCAAATACTCCTCTTATCGCCTGAACAAATCCAAATGACCGTTCTACCCATCCACCTTCAGCATTCACCACAGTATCTTTATACTTATAGTTTGTATAGATATATTCCAAATTTTTGTTGGTCCTTTTCCTTAAGGAATATACTGATTTTGGCTTCCCTAACAAATAGTAAATATAGTCTGTATCATGTATATGAAGATCAAGAGCAGCACCACCACTCTGTTTCGGGTCAAAATACCATTTGTCCCACCCAAATACAGGACGTGAACTAAGACGAGTGCAAGTAAGGGTTGTTAATTTACCATATATCTCTGAATCTACAATCCTTTTAAACTCAATATATTCAGACCAGAAACGTAATACCATACCAATCATTAACTTTACTTTTTCCTTTCTTGTTTCTTTAATCATTTCTTCTGCATCTTTTACTGTAAGTGCAAGTGGTTTCTCACAAAATATATGCTTCTTAGCCTGAGCGGTTTTTATAACCAATTCTTTATGTAAATGTGTGGGAAGCAAAATACTAATAGCATCAATTTCTTTGTTATTTATTAATTCATTCGCATCAGTAACCACCCTTGCTCCAACTAAATTAGCTATTTCTTTTGCCTTATCCTGTCGAATATCAGATACGCCAACAACTCTAACATCCTGTAAAGCTCTATAACAGTTAGCATGCACCTTTCCCATAAACCCACAACCAATAATGCCAATTTTAATCATAGTATTTTATTCTCCTATTTCTTCACATTTCTTAATAAAAAATTATCATCTTATTTTCCTATAAGATTTATCCCTTCAAAGCTCCTGCAGATAAACCTCTTACAAACTGTTTAGACAAAATTAAATAGAAAACAATTACGGGTAGTGAAGCAATGGCTAATATTGCAAAGACCAACCCGTATTGGGTCTGATACTGCCCATACAATTGTGCTGTTGCTAAAGGAACAGTCCACATGTTATTTGATCGAATTAATATTAAAGGGAACCAAAACTCATTCCATATTGGCACAAAATTAAAAATAGCTACCGCAGCTAAAGCTGGACGAAGTAAAGGAATTATTATATTAAAAAATATTCGAGGCTCACTGCAACCATCTATTCTTGCTGCATTACTTAACTCCTCGGGGATCTCTCTGATAAAATCAGTAAGAATAAAAATGCCTATTGGGATACCCATAGCTGTATAAACTATTATCAATGATACTATATTATCAAAAAAGTGTAACTTAACCATGATTTGAAGTATATTAACAGTTCCTAATTTAATAGGAATCATTAAACCAGCAAGAAAATAAATATATAGAAAGTTACGTAAAGAAAATTCATACTTAGCTATTACGTATGATGCAAGAGATGAGATAACTAAAATTAAAAAAATTGACACAACTGCAATTACAATACTATTTTGAAAATAGACAGCATAATTTGATATTTTAAAAAGTTTTACAAGATTACTAAAATCCCAACTCTGAGGTAAGGCATATGGATTCATGAAGATCTCTTTATTTTCTTTAAACGCTGTTGCAATCATTAAGAAGATTGGGTAGATTGCAATTATAGTATAATTAATTAAAACAATATATATAAAAGCGAGGGTAAATATTTTTTTAGGTCTATACATCTTTTTCTCCATTAGTTTAATATTTAATTATTATAAATAAATTCTACTTTTTATTTTTTCTTTCCTATTCCTTTAACCTTAAAGATAAACAAAAAAAATATAACTCCTAAAAATATTATTATAAACGTAATTGAGGCAACGGTAGCTCCCATGCCTATACCCCAGCCACCTCTATCTTTAGCAGCAAATGCTGCTCTATAAAACAATGTACCAAATATATCAGTTGCATATCCAGGCGCACCTGTACTTCCTGCCATAGCATAAATAATATCAAAACCTGTAAAATTACCTACAAAAGTTAGAATTGTAATTATCCCAATAACAGGAGTTATCAATGGGATAATAATATATTTAACGGTCTGCCATGTTCCTGCACCATCTATTTTTGCTGCCTCAAAAATACTCCCATCTATCCCATCAATAGCTGCTGTGAAAAATAATATTGGTATTCCTAAATACTGCCAGCCAGTTACAAAAGATATTGCTGGTAATGCTGTCGCAGGATCACCAAGCCAAGGCCTTATCCAGGATTCCAGCCCTATTGCCGCAAGAATTTGATCAAAAAGCCCCCAAACAGGATTTAAGATTAAACAAAATAAAAATCCTGCTACTAATACTGATAATGTAGTGGGCAAGTAAGTAATTCTTCGAAAAAACGTATTGCCCCGAAACTTCCTAGTCACCAAAATTGATATGAACAACCCCCCCAAGTTTTGTATTGTGAGAACCATTAAGAAAAATTTTACATTATTAAAAAGCGCATTAAAAAATCTTTCTTTATAAGGTATTTTTGTAAAAAGCTTTACATAGTTTTCAAACCCACAAAACTGATTCGGGATTAGGCCTTCACCCGTAAAAAAACTCATAATCATAGAGTTAAATAAAGGCATTGCCATAAAGCAAGTATATATAATAATCGCTGGTAACAGAAAAATAAGGATATAGTATCTTTTCTTTTTCTTTTTTTTTAAATAAATATCAATCTTAAACCTCTCCTTACTCTTAACAGCATACATTATTAATGGTTACAGTCAACATAACAAGTTAAAATATATGAGCTGCCCCAATAAATATAAACAATTTATCAAGACAGCCCATATTGGCCATAAACAGAAACAGGTAAAATCACAATGCCTTACTTTGTAAAAGGTTTATACCATTCTTCCAGACCTTCTTGTACATGAGCTGCTGCTTCTTCCGGAGTATACTTATCAGTAAGAAGGCCAAACATAGCCTCCCACATCAAAATATTTCCACTGGGCTCCTGAGCCGATAATTTCTCCCAGGTAGTCCTTACAGTTATATCTGCATTCGCAGCTACATCAATATTCTCCTTTGCTAAGGGGTTATCAAGCGTATAATTTCCTGGTGTGTACGAAAAGAAACCTGGTAACTCGTTCATTAATGCTTGAGCGTATTCTGGAGTGGTAACCCATTTCATATATTCTAAAGTTTCCTTAGGATGTTTAGTAGCCTTATTCATTCCTACTGCAGCATCAACGTGGAAACAATATTGAATGGTGTCACCTTTGTTTTCAACTGGTGGGGGAAACCACCCAATTTCAAAATCTGGTTTCATGCTTTCAAAAACACCTATTTCCCATGAACCACCGTAATATATAGCAGCTTGTCCCGTTGTAAATAACATCTGCATATCAACATAACCAATGCCTGTGGCTCCTTTTGGGTAATAAGGTTGGAGCTCCTTCATTTTCTCAAATGCTTTCACAAATGGTTTATCTGTCATTTTCATTTCGCCAGCTATAAGTTTTTGTCTATTCTTCTCCCCACCGTAGAAATTAGCACCTAAACCACTGTATAGCACTTCATATAATTGCCACTGGTCTTTAAGCCCTGCAGCAAGCACTCTTTCGCCTTTATCTTTTAAGGTATCACAAACATCAATAAATTCTGCCCAGGTTGTTGGTTCTTTTAAACCATATTTATCGAATATTTCCTTGTTGTAGAAAATACCATGAGTTACACCAACAGATGGTACCCCATAGATAATCCCCTCTTCAGTACTCCAAGCAGCTTTAGCAGCTTCAGGAAAACCCTTCAAAACTGGTATAGCATCATTTAATTCATACAAAAACCCACTATTATAAAGAATTCTAGCACCATCATAGGAACGTAAATACATAATATCAGGGCCAACTCCTGCTTGTAGAGAGGACGCTAGTTGCCCGTCATATTCTGTATTTTTTATAGGCTGAAAATCAACAACTATATCTGGATGCTTTTCCATAAAAATAGCATTTACTCTATTCATCGCGTCAATATCTTCAGTTCTCCAACTTGAAAAAATAAGGGTTACAGGCTCTTCTGCTGACACACTTAAAGTAAAACTTACCACAAGCAATATGCTTAACAGCATTACTACTAAAAATAATGATAATTTTCTCATTTTTACTCTCCTTTAGATTATTTTGTTTATTTTAATTTTTTGTAAAACATTTTTCGAGATTTATTTAGTATTCAGATTGCGGGAATAATTTAACCAGCCCAATCAGATTTCATCTATTTTTATTTTATAAACCTCATCTCCTTTCATCATGGAAAATTTATCAAGCACTTTTCAAAAGATTATGCTTGTTCTTTTTAATCGTTCTTCTATTGATGCCTGGTTAGGCATACTTTAATCTTTAGTTCGGTTTAATCACCCATCATTTTCAAAATGCTTAATAAGCAATTACCAATGTTTATTTAATTACCTTTAGAGCTTTAAAAAATACACCTATTACTTTTAAACATACTTTTGTCAGTGACTTTATTAAGTAATTTTAAAAAAATATGTAACTTTATATTTCCCTGAAATCAGGAAAAAACAGAAAAATGAAATATCTCCTGTATCGGAATGGTTGCAGCAGCAATCATTCTAAAGTTCTCTCCAAAAGAAGTCGGACAAATTTTTAACTTATTAGTTAAAATAGTCAGGGCTTGTTTAAACACTAATTTCCTTACCTGGGAAAGCAAAAAATGGTTATTGTAAGCAACCTTCCCCCCCAAAATAATTATATCTGGGTTTAGCAAGTTAACCAGATTAACAATCCCAGTGGCAAGATATCCTGCAACTTCCTCCATAATTTCTTTGGCCAATTGATCATCTTTTTCTAACGCATTGAGAAAAATAGAAGGAGTAACCCGATCTATATCTCCTTTTGCTAATTCCAACATCATTGTATGTTTTCCCTGTGCTA
>JAKLPU010000175.1:0-10412 GCA_022013755.1 Candidatus Atribacteria bacterium
AAAAAATAAGACCGGGAAGAAGAAACAGAAAAGCGGCGGAATGAAAGAAATAAAGATGCGCCCTAATATTGGAGAACATGATTACAATTTTAAGGTAAAAAATCTATGTAAATTTTTAGAAGAAGGTAATCAAGTGAAAATGACTATAATGTTTAGAGGGCGAGAGATGAATTATGTAGATTTAGGAAGAAAATTATTAGAACGTATAATTGAAGACACTAACGAAATAGCTAAAGTTTTAAAGGAACCAAAATTAGAAGGGCGAAATATGACTTTAGTTTTAATGCCAAAATAATTAAATATTGCTAAGGGAGAAGTAAGATATATGCCCAAAATGAAGACACATAAGAGTTCAGCAAAAAGATTTAAGGTAAGTAGTTCAGGTAAGATAATAAGGTCAAAGGCTTATAAAAGTCATATTATGACTAAAAAGACTGCAAAACGCAAGAGAAATCTAAGGAAAGATACTACGGTTAGTAGTGCTGAGGTAAAAAATATTAAAGTATTATTACCATATTCTTAATATTTTTTTAATGATATCGGAATGCTATTTTAAGAATAACTTTAAATAAAAAATCAAATAAATATAAAACAATTTGGATATAAAAAATAAGGAGTGAATAGGATGCCAAGAGCGACAAATAGTGTTGCCTCAAGAAGAAGAAGAAATAAAGTATTAAAATTAACAAAAGGATATTGGGGAGCAAAAAGCAAACTTTATCGTACTGCTCATGAATCTATGATGAAGGCGCTTTCTTATGCCTATAGAGATAGAAGAGCGAGAAAAAGAGATTTTAGAGGTTTGTGGATAACCAGAATTGGTATTGCTGCCAGAAATGAAGGAATATCTTATAATAAATTTATAAGAGGTTTAAAGGTTGCAGGAGTAGAAATCAATCGGAAAATGTTAGCTGAATTAGCAGTAAGAAATCATGAAGCATTTGTTAGTGTGGTGAAAGTAGCTAAAGAAAGCGTAAATTAAGTTTATTTTTATACATATTAATATCTGTACAATATTTTGTTAAAAGTTATAATAAAGATAAGTAGGTTATAACTAACTTGATACTTAACCCGGATAAGCAATAACCGAAATTCACTTTAGAACTGCAGGCTGAAATTTTAAAAAGTAAGTTTTGCCAGTACTCTACTGTTATAAGGAGGAAAGTACGGATTTGCTTAATAAAAAGCAGGTCAAAAAGGGTGGTACCGCGGAAAAGGTTAATAATTTTCGTCCCTTTACAAGGCGAAGAAAATTATAAACCTTTTTTTATTTTATCGGGACTATTAATGATAAGGAGGGGATACTATTGGAAAATAAAATAAAAGAGGTTAAAAAAGAAATTGTTTCTAAATCAAATTTGGTTAAGGATTTAAAAGATATAGAGAAATTAAGAGTAGAATATTTAGGCAGAAAAGGGGTGGTAACTCTCCTATTGAGAAAGTTAGGAACACTTTCTCCGGAGGAAAGACCAAAAATTGGGCAGTTATTAAACCAAAAAAAAAGAGAGATTGAAGATCTACTCGAGACAAAAGAGGTAGAAATAGAAAAACTGGAGAAAGAAAAAAGATTACAGGGAGAAGGTATCGATATTACTCTTCCGGGGAGGAAAATAGACAAAGGAGCCATTCATCCCATTAATTTAGTACTAAAAGAGATTGAGGAAATTTTTTTGAGTTTAGGATTTAAGATGGAAGAGGGTCCGGAAGTAGAGCTAGATTACTATAATTTTGAAGCACTTAATATTCCTAAAGACCATCCTGCCAGAGATGACCAGGATTCTTTTTATATTACCAAAGACATTCTCCTCCGTCCCCAGACTTCTCCTGTACAAATCCGTACGATGGAAAATCAGAAACCACCGGTTAGAATTATTGCTACGGGAAAATGTTATAGACGCGATGCCACCGATAGCACTCATTCCCCTATGTTTCACCAGATAGAGGGGTTGGCAGTGGATAAAGACATCACCTTTAGTGATTTAAAAGGAATATTAACGGTTTTTGTACATAGAATGTTTGGTAAAGATAGGAAAATAAGATTTAGGCCGGGATATTTTCCATTTGTTGAGCCAGGTGCTGAAGTGGATGTATCTTGTTTATTATGTGGAGGTAAAGGATGTAAATCTTGTGGTAATGTTGGCTGGTTAGAAATTATGGGAGCAGGAGTAGTACATCCAAGAGTTTTAGAGATGGTTGGTTATGATCCGGAAGAATATTCAGGCTTTGCCTTTGGAATGGGTGCAGAAAGAATTGCTATGCTGAAATATGGCATAAATGATATACGATTATTTTTTGAAAATGATTTAAGATTTTTAAAACAATTCTAAATTAGTCGCTAGTGAATAGTCGTTAGTATATAGTAGCAACACGGCGTGCCGTGTTGAAGTTTTTCTAACTATTCTCACGCTATACGTTAACGAGCGCGATACGCAATACGATATACGATATACGAAATACGAAATACGAGACAGGGAGGAAGAGAAAAATGCAGGTTTCTTATAATTTATTAAAAGAATATATTGATATAGATATATCAGCTGAAGAGCTTGCTCAAAGATTGACTATAAATGGCATAATATTAGAGAGGATGGAAAACATATCTACTGAGATAGAAAAAGTAGTAGTGGGCAGGATAACTGCTATAGATCAATATCCTGAAAATAAAAAATTATCTGTTTGTCAGGTAGACATAAAAGAGAAAGTACTTCAAATAATTTGTGGGGCAAAAAATATGGAGGTTTCTGATAAAGTGGTAGTTGCTTTAGAAGGAGCAAAATTACCCCAGATAGGAATTATCAAAAGTAAGAAATTTAAAAATGTTTTATCTTCAGGGATGCTCTGCTCAGCTTCTGAACTGGGTATTGAACCGGGGGAATCACCCGGAATATTAATTTTAGAAAAAGATGCTGTTTTGGGGGAAGATATAAGGAAAATAATAAAATTTGACGACACTATATTTGATTTTGAAATACATTCTAATCGTCCTGATTTAATGAGCATAATAGGAATAGCCAGAGAAGTAGCAGCAATTACCGATAATAAGCTTAAAACTCCTGAAATAAAGATAAAAGAAGAAGATGAAAGAATTGAAAAAGATATTACTGTGAAAATTGAAGCAAAAGATTTATGTCCTCGTTATACCGGAAGAGTAATAAAAAATATTACAGTGGAAGAATCGCCTTTATGGTTAAAATGGAAGTTAAGATTATTAGGGGCGAGGCCAATAAATAATATAGTAGACATTACTAATTTTGTAATGATGGAGACAGGACAGCCGCTTCATGCTTTTGATCTTGATTTGATCAAAGGGAAGACTATTATAGTTCGAAGAAGCAGAACGGGGGAAACTATCTGTACTTTAGATGATGTTGAAAGACAGTTGCCCTCCAAGAGTTTGGTTATCGCTGATACAGAAGAACCTATAGCCCTTGCCGGAATAATAGGAGGAAAGCATTCTGAAATTGATCAAAACACTAAAAATGTATTTTTAGAATCAGCCTATTTTAGTTCAGTAAATAATCGAAGAAGTACTGCGAAATTTGGCTTAAGAACTGAGGCTTCAAACAGGTTTGAAAAGGGGATAGATAAAGAAGTACAAATATACGCCCTGGATCGGGCTGCTGATTTGATAAATAAGATTGCTATGGGGAAAATAAGCTCGGGGAAAATCGACACAAATGAAAAATTATATCAACCTTGCAAGATAAATTTAAGGATAAAAAGAGTAAATAGAATATTGGGACAGCTTCTAGATAAAGATGAATCTAAAACAAAGAATAAAATTATTAATATTTTAGATAAATTAGAATTTGAAGTAGTAGAAGATAAGGGAGAATATATCGAAGTAATTCCTCCTTCTTTTAGAGGAGATGTGGAAAGAGAAATAGATATAATTGAAGAAATTGCTCGTATTTATGGTTACGATAAGATAAAACCTACTCTCTTTAACAATACCATTGCCCAAGAGGGAAAAAATTTCCGATTCAGGGTAATTGATCAGGCAAGGGAAACATTAATCGGTTGTGGTTTAAATGAAGTGATAACTTATAGTTTTATTTCTCCTGACATATTTGATAGAATAAGAATACCCGAAGGGCATAAATTAAGGAATGCCATAAAAATTAAAGACCCTATGACCAGAGACCATTCTTTAATGCGGACCTCTTTAATTCCAAGTTTGTTAGAAGTTATTAAATGGAATACTAATCGACAAGCAGAGTTGGTTAAAATATTTGAAGTAGGTAAAATATACTTACCTTGCCCTGATAAACCAAATTCCTTGCCTCAAGAGAAATTAATAATAGCCGGAGCAATAAATAAGATCGGCCGGGGAGATATTTGGGAAAAATCACTTTCTTTAGATATTTTTGATATTAAAGGTATAATCGAGACAGTTTTTCAGGGCTTAAAAGTGGAAAATTGGGAAGTAGTTCCCGGTAATCATCCTGCTTTTCATCCTCTACGGAATGGCAAGATTATTATGGGAGGAGAAGAAGTAGGTATTTTTGGCGAGATACATCCGGAAGTAATAAACAATTATCGTATCCCGGGGAAAGTGAATTGGTTTGAGATTGATTTTGAAAATTTATTATCTAACGTTCCCTCAGATATCAAATATTGTGTTTTACCAAAATATCCTTCAATTCAGAGAGATTTGGCCATGATTACAAAAGAAGAAATACTTTCTGCTGATATTATTAAAACGATAAAATCTATTGATGAAAAGTTAATTAAAAAAGTAACTTTGTTTGATATATTTAAAGGAAAGCAAATTGGTAATGGTTATAAGAGCTTAGCTTACTCTGTGGTTTTTCAAGCCGAAGACCGTACTTTGACCGACCAGGAAGTAGAAGATATATATAAAAAAATTAGAGCGCAATTAATTACTAAATTTTCTGCTAAAATTAGAGAGTGAAAGAAGCTGATAGCACTAAAGTGTAAAGCGAAAAGCGCAAAATACAAAACTATAACTCAAAACTAAAAATTAAGAAAAGAGTTTTTAGTTTTGAATTTTGAATTATGGTTTTTAGTTTTTCGCTTTAAGTTTTTAGCTTGTAATACCACTATACACTAAACGCTACCCGCTTATACGCTATATCTATGGAGAGCAAGTAGGAAATATCTATGACAATAAATTGGATAGATGTATCAATAATGATAATAATCTTATTAAATATGATTATTGGGATACGTCGCGGCATTATCAGAGGAATAATAAATTTAATAGGAGTTATTACTGCTATTTTTCTGGCAATTTTTTGGTTTAAAGAGGTTGGAGAGTATATAAGTGCACATAGCCAACTAAGCAGGGAAATAGCAAATATATTAGGCTTTGCTCTAATATTTTTAGGAATATATCTAATCGCGAGAATTACTGAAATATTTTTTAAAAAAATATTTTCCTTATTGTTTGTTTCCTGGATCGATGGTTTAGGAGGAGCTTTGTTTGGTTTAACCAAAGGTTTTTTAATAGTAGGAATTTTATTAGTTATTATTACCTTTATTCCTTTACCAGTTTTTTTGAAAGAACAATTAGAAAGCTCGTTTTTGGCCAATAGATTTGCGGTTATGATCACCATCGTCTACGATTATTTAAAGGATTGGCTGCCTTTAAGCATCCAGTTTAACACGGAAGAATTTCTTAAAAAATTCCATCTTAATTTAATTGTATAGGAATTTCCTTTTTCCGTACGCCCTAATTCGTATCTCGTGAATAGTATCTCGTACGTTAGCGTACAGCGTTTAGCGTAGAGCGTATAGTTAAGAAAAGAAGAAAAAAATACAGAAACCGAAATAAATAATAATAACATGTAGCGTAAGGCTAAGAAAAAAGAAGACAAAGACGAAATACAAAACCAGAATAAATTCGTATTGCGTATATGTATATCGTATAGCGGGTAGCGCAAAGGATACAGTGATGAGTAATATGTAATGAGTAATAAGATTATATTTATGAATGTGTAAAAACAGGTTACTTATTACATGTTATCCATTACACAATTTGCTGGACAACTGGTTGACTAATTAATCTTGCACTTGCTGCCCGAACCTATACGCTAAACGCTATACGCTTCACGCTAGGTTTATTTACTAGCGACTAATTTAAAAAGGTGAGATATATCTTGGACGAACATACATTATCGGTTTTAGAATTTTCAAAAATTAAAAATCAATTAAAGGAAAAAATATCCACTGCTACTGGTGAATTAATCGTAGAAAATATCACTCCCAAGATTGATTTGCAGCAAATTATTAATACTCAAAGAGAAACTACTGAAATGCGAGAAATTATTTCTTACGACGGAACCCCTCCTTTTTCCAGATTAGAAGACATTAGTAGTGAATTAAAAAGATCTGCAATTATGGGATCCATCCTTGATGCAAAAAAGGTTGTAAAAATATTAAAAGTTTTAAAAACTTCTCGCTTGATTAAAAACTTTCTATTGAAAACCAAAGAAAAATATCCTTTGATTAGAGAGAGAGCAGAAAAAATACGAACTTTTTCCGAATTAGAGAAAGAAATAATTCAATGTGTCGATGAGGATGGAGTAGTTTTAGACCAAGCGAGCCCAGAGTTAAGGAAGATTAGAAGAGATATAATAAAAAAAGAACAAGCCCTGAAAAATAAATTGGAAACCATTATCAGGTCTTCCCGTTTTGCCGCTATTATTCAAGAACCTTTAATAACTGTAAGACAAAATAGGTACGTTATACCTGTAAAGCAAGAAAAAAAAGCAAAATTTCCCGGAATAGTTCACGATAAATCTGATAGCGGAGCTACTTTATTTATTGAGCCCTTTGTAGTGGTAGAGTTAAATAATTTACTCCGTCAATTAATTAAGGATGAAGAACAAGAGATATTAAAAATTCTGCAAAGAATAACCTCCCTTATTGGAGAAAGAGCACAAGAGATTAATGATAGTGTTTTGAGTCTGGGTGAAATTGATTTTATTTATGCCCGAGCAGTATTGGCCGATAAAATGAAGGCAGTAGAACCAATATTAAACCAAGATGGTTTTATTATTCTTTTCCAAGCAAGACATCCCTTATTACAAGGTCCTGTCGTTCCCATTAATATAAATTTGGGAAAAACTTTTAATATTTTAGTGATTACTGGTCCCAATACAGGAGGTAAGACAGTTACTTTGAAAACCATGGGTATTCTTACTCTTATGGCTCAATGTGGATTACACATTCCCGCTGCGGAGGGGAGCGAGGTTTCTATTTTCAAAAAGATATTCTGCGATATAGGAGACGAACAGAGCATAGAACAAAATTTAAGCACCTTTTCTTCTCATATGAAGAATATAGTTCAAATTTTAAGGGAAGCTGATTCTGAATCTCTTGTATTACTTGATGAATTAGGTGCAGGTACAGATCCTACAGAGGGAGCAGCTTTAGGTATGGCAGTTTTAGATTTCTTAAGTAAAGAGAGATCCAGGGTAATAGCAACCACTCATCATGATTCTTTAAAGACCTATGCATATTTAACCAAAGGAGTATGTAATGCCCGTGTTGAATTTGATGAAGAAACCTTAAAACCGACATTTGAGATTTCTATCGGATTACCCGGCAAGAGTTGTGCTTTTATAATTGCCCAAAAATTAGGTTTAGCTCCGGAAGTTGTTTCTCAGGCTCAGAGCTTTTTATCCCAGGAAAAAATTAAAGCAGATAATTTGATTGAAAAGATTGAAGAAGACAGAAAACTAATTGAGAAGGAAAAAAATCTGATAAAAGTAGCTAAAGAAGAGAGTATCGAAATTAGAGATAAATTAGAAAAAGAATTAAACAAAATTGAGGAGAATAAAAAGGAAATAATTCTAAAAACTTATCGGGAAGCAGAAAAAATATTAAAGGAAACTCAGAATAGGGCTGAAAAGATAATAGAGAAATTGAATAAGAAAAAGGTTTTAAGTAAAGAATCCAAAGGCCCTTTGTTAGAACAAATGCAAGCAATTAGTAAAGAAATACAAGATGAGATAGTAAAGATAAAGCCGGAGAAAGAGTTAATTAAAAATCAAAATATTGGAATAGGAGATTATGTATTAGTTAAGAGTTTGAATAAGAAAGGGATAATACTTTCTATTTCTACCAAAAGTGAAAAATGCAAGATTCAAATTGATAATATGAAAATGCTGGTCTCAATTTTCGATATAGAAAAAGTAGATAAACTTGATAAGGTACCGGAAAAATATAGACATATTGGAAATGGTTTTAATAGAGGTTTAAGCGGAAGGGATAGTTTTTCTTTATCTAAAATAAAAACTTTTAGAAATGAGATTTCTATTCGCCAATTAACTATTGAAGAAGCACTGCCTGTGTTAGAAAAATATTTAGATGACGCTTATCTGTTGGGAGTTTCACCGGTGTACATAATTCATGGAAAAGGCAAAGGCATCTTGAGAGACGAAGTAAAAAAAATGTTAGATAAGATTCCTTATATCAAATCATTCAGGACTGGAGATACAAAAGAAGGAGGGATGGGAGTTACAGTCGTATATCTTAAGAAATAAATTCGGATAGCGTATAGAAAGAAGCGCAAAGCGTAGAGCGAAAAACGCAAAACTATAACTCAAAACTTAAAACTAAGAAAAAAGTTTTGAATTTTGAATTATGGCTTTTAGCTTTTCGCTTTAAGTTTTTAGCTTAATGTAATCAACATAATATACGCGTTAATTCTAACTTCTGACTACTGACTTCTGGATGCTTAAAAAGTTATTCATTCTGTTCTTTATATTTTTTTCTAAGCTTTTCTATTAAAGATTGAAGAGTTTCTTTCTTTTCTTCAGGTTCTGTGGGTTTTTCTTCATATTTTTTCTTAATTTCTTCAATTTCTTCATAATAGGGTTTCTGAATTTCCGGATATTCTTCTGTTTTTGGTATTTCAATTTCTTCATAATAGGGTTTCTGAATTTCCGGATATTCTTCTGTTTTTGGTATTTCAAAATATTTTTGATGAACTGTGCAATAGGATATAGGTTCTGAGCCTTTTATAAAAGTTACTGTTAATATTTCCGGACAAGAGTCAGTAGGTAAAAGCCCGGATTCTTTACAAACAGATATTTTAGTTATTTTATCTGGCTGCAAAAAATCTTTTTTTTCATTATTTTTAAGGGCATTTTTCATAAATTTAGCCCAAATCGGGGCAGCGACCACTCCACCAGTCATTTTATTACCCAAAGGTTTTCTATCATCATTTCCAATATAAACCGCAGTAACCAAATCCGGAGTAAAACCAATAAACCAGGCATCAACAAAATCATTGGTAGTACCGGTCTTTCCTGCTGCCGGCCTATCTATCTTCGCATTCCAACCAGTTCCTCTTTCTATTACTCCCTTCATCAAGTCTATAAGCACATAGCAAGTCTCTTCTTTAAATACTGTCTTTTTTTGAGTAATATTCTCTTTTATAATTTTACTTTTATTATCTTCTATTCGAATTATAGATACAGGATCAACTTTTACTCCCAAATTGGCAATAGTAGCATAAGCGGAAGCAATTTCCAAAGGGGTTATCTCTGAAGTACCCAAAGCTAAAGAAAGATCCGAGCGAAGTTCACTTTTTATTCCTGCTTTATGAGTATAATTTATAACTTTTTTTATTCCCACTTGTTCTAATAATTTTACTCCTACTACATTTATAGATTGTTCAAACGCTTCTCTGAGAGTAAGTGGTCCGCTAAATTCTTTTTCGTAATTTTCAGGAGACCATCCATTTTCGAAAGTAACCGGAGAATCCTCTATAATATTACTGGGAGTAAATCCATTATCTAAGGCAGTAAGGTAAATAAAAGGCTTAAAAGCTGAACCGGGTTGGCGGTAAGCTTGAGTTGCTCTATTAAATTTACTTTCTACAAAATCTTTTCCTCCTACCATTGCCTTAATATGACCGGTCTGAGGTTCAATGGCTATTATTGCTCCTTCATATCCAGATTCTTGAAGTGCTTTTTCAGCAAAATATTGCATCTCTAAATCTAAGGTGGTATAAATTTTTAATCCACCTTTATAAACTACATTAGCTCCATATTCTTCTAAAAGTTGAGAAAGAATAAAAGTGGAAAAATAGGGAGCTGTAGACTTATCTCTTTTATTATTATAATCAAGTTCCAGGGGGCTTTGTTTGGCTTTTTCCATATCCTCTTTAGATATGTAATCCAATTTAAACATTCTGTCTAATATTATATTTCTTCTTTTTAAGGACACTTCCTGATTAAGAATTGGTGAGTAATAAGAAGGTCCACGGGGGATTCCTGCGAGTAATGCACATTCTACAAGGTTTAAATCCTGTACATTTTTATTAAAATACATTTTAGCAGCAGATTGTACTCCATAGGCACCATGCCCAAAGTATATTTCATTTAAATACATTTCTAAAATTTCATCTTTGGTGAAAGATCGTTCTATTTGTAAAG
>JAKLPU010000176.1:0-4094 GCA_022013755.1 Candidatus Atribacteria bacterium
ATATACTTATGAAGCAGGCGAAGAACTCAACGTTGATAATGTGAAAAAATACAGTACTCTACACCCTCGATGTGGAACAAGTTTTATTTTTATTGTTTTAGTAATGAGTATTTTAGTATTTTCTTTGTTGGGGAAGCAAACTTTGCTTTTAAGGATAGCCTATAGGATTTCCATAATTCCCATAATAGCTGGTCTATCTTATGAAATCTTGAAATTATCAGCAAAAAACATGAACAAAACTTTTATAAAGTGGGCAGTGATGCCTGGATTATGGTTTCAAAAACTTACTACCAGCGAACCTGATAATGCCCAGATTGAGGTGGCTATAAAAGCATTAAAAGGCGTTTTGCCCGAAGAAAACAAAAATATGAAATCTGAAGTGGTAAATAATGATTAAAAAATTAGAAGAATTAGAAAAAAAATATGAAGAATTGAATAAAACTCTTTCTGACCCAAAAATTATTGCTAATCAATCTAAGTTTCAGGAATGCGCAAAGCTGCACTCCGATATTTCTAAAGCAGTTTTAAAATACAAACAATACAAGAACATAATAAAAGAGATTGAAGAAAACTCAAAATATTTTTTAGAAGAAAAAGATGAGGAATTTAAAAAATTAATAGATGAAGAGTTAAGAAAATTAAAAGAGAAGAAATCTAATTTGGATATAGAATTAAAAAAAATAATGTTCCCCAAAGATCCTCACGATAAAAAAAATTGCATAGTAGAAGTAAGAGCTGGTGCCGGAGGTGACGAAGCTGCACTTTTTGCGGTTGATCTTTTTAGAATGTATTCTCGATTTGCTGAAAATAATGGATGGAAAACTGAAGTAATGAGTTCTAATCCTACCGGTATCGGAGGATTTAAAGAGATAATATTTGGTATAACAGGGAAAGATGCCTATGGAAAGTTAAAATACGAGAGTGGAGTGCATCGGGTTCAACGTGTTCCTGTAACCGAGTCAAGTGGAAGGATACATACTTCAACTGTTACGGTAGCTATACTTCCCGAAGCAGAAGAGGTTGAACTGGAAATTAGTCCAAATGATTTAAAAATTGACCGTTTTCGTTCTACCGGTCCTGGAGGGCAAAGCGTCAATACTACAGATTCAGCGATAAGAATTACCCATATTCCTACCGGAATGGTAGTTACCTGCCAGGATGAGAAATCTCAACATAAGAATAAAGATAAGGCCTTAAAAATATTAAGAGCAAGGCTTTTTGATATAGCAGAAAGAGAAAAGCATGATGAGCTTGCTTTAAAGAGAAAAAGCCAGGTGGGCACAGGAGATAGAAGTGAAAGAATTAGAACTTATAATTTCCCTCAAAATAGAATAACCGATCATCGTATTGGTTTAAATTTACATAATTTGGAAGAAGTATTAGAAGGAAATTTAAATGATTTAGTGGCTAATCTTTCAGAGAAATTAAAAACGGGTAGTAAAATTTAAAACAATGTTGGAAAATAAATATAGATTTCAGACCGTAGGGCAGGCCTTAAAAAATATTCATAAAATATTTAAAAATAAGGGAATAATAAATTCAGAAAGAGAAGCGGAAATTCTATTAAGTTATTCTTTAGAGCTGAGTAGGAGCGAAATATATTTAAATTCTGATAGAGTATTAAAAGATATAGAAAAAACACAATTAGAAAAAAAGATTCAAAAAAGAATAGAGAAAATTCCTCTCCAATATATAACTAAACATCAAGAATTTATGGGGATGGATTTTTTAGTAGAAAAAGGAGTTTTGATCCCTCGACCCGAGACGGAAGTTTTAGTAGAAGAAGTTATTAAAAAATTAAAAAACTATAAATATTCTAATAAATTAGAGGTAGCAGATTTAGGAACCGGCACAGGTATAATTGCTGTAAGCATAGCTAAATTTATAGAAGATATTATCATTTACGCAACCGATATTTCTAAAATATCTTTGCAAACAGCGTTGAAAAATGCTCAAAAACATGCGTGCAAAGATAAAATTATTTTTCTACAGGGAGACTTATTTGAACCATTTATAGGCAGAATTAAAAAAAACAGCTTAGATGGAATTTTTTCAAATCCCCCCTATATAGATTCTTACGATTTTAAATTATTGCCGCCCGAAATAAAAGACAATGAACCTAAAATTGCTTTATCTGGAGGAATTGACGGTTTAGATTATTATCGCAAAATAATAAGGAAAAGTCCTCAATATTTAAGAAAGAATGGTTTTATAGCATTAGAAGTGGGTTTGAATCAGTCGAAAATAGTCAAAGAGTTAATTATTAGAGAGAATAATTTTTATCAAAATATAGAAATTATTAAAGATTATTTGGGGATAGAGAGAGTAGTAATAGCGTATAGAAAATAAAGAACTAGCGTATAGCGTGGAGCGTATAGCGTGGAGCGTATAGAAGTAGGGGCGTATTGCTCTAACGCCTCGATTAAGAGTGAAAATCTTTTTTAAATTTTTAGTTCTAATGATTTAACCTATACGCTAAACGCTGTGCGCTATACGCTATACTAGATACGAGATACGAAATGATGGAGTTTTAATAGAATGGTCAAGACCATCTTATTTCTCTGTACCGGTAATACCTGCCGAAGCGCTATGGCAGAAGGTATATTTAAAAAAATGTTAAGGGAGAGAAAAGAAGATAATAGAAGATTTAATATTATATCGGCTGGAATTTCTGCTTTGCCGAGTATGAGTCCCACTCCCGAAGCTATTAAGGTTATGACTGAGCAAGGCATTGATATTTCGCGACACATAGCTACCCAAGTACAAGAAGATTTAATTAAAAAGGCAGATCTAATTTTGGTAATGTCCAATACACATAAAGATTATATTAAAACAAAATTTACTTTTGCTCAAGATAAAATTTATTTGCTTAAAGAATTTGCTCAGATTGGTGAATTTAAAAGTATACAAAAAACTGACGAAAACTATGAAGTAGTTGACCCTCTTGGTAGACCTATAGAATTTTATCGAATTGTAGCAAGACAGTTGAAAGAAACCTTAGAAAAGATATTAAATAAAATTCTTGAAGAAAATAATAAATAACGGTGGTGAGATAGAAGATGAAGGTAGCTTTGGGTAGTGATCACGGAGGTTATCAGTTAAAAGAAAATTTAAAAGAATATTTAAAGGAGCTGAATGTAGAATATATAGATTTCGGTTGCGAAAATGAGAAATCTGTAGACTATCCAGATATTGGCTTTAAAGCCGCCATAGAAGTAAAAAGCGGAAAATGTGACAGAGGAATCTTAATTTGTGGCACCGGAATTGGCATGTCTATCGTGGCTAATAAAGTTAAAGGTATTAGGGCAGCACTCTGTTATAATGAATTGACTGCCCGATATTCCAGAGAACATAACGATGCGAATATTTTAGTCCTGGGAGGTAGAGTTATTGGCTGGGGATTAGCTAAAGAAATTGTAAAAGTTTGGTTAGATACTAAATTCAGCCAGGAAAAAAGGCATATTAACCGTTTGAATAAAATAAAACAAGAAGAAGATAAAATTTGTAAATAAATCATTATAGCGTATAGCGCTTAGCGTATAGCGTAGAGTAAAGAAAGAAGAAGGAAATATAATAAAAAAAGAAAAACAGAGAAATCATAGAATACAGTAAAAAGTAATATGTAATGAGTAATTTGTAGGGGGGCACGATGCATCGTGCACACCAGAGGAATTAAGAATATAACACGGGTCGAATAAATTCGACCCCCTACATTAAATGCATCACGCGATACGAAATAAAAAGTTTTGAATTTTAAATTTTGAATTGTAGTTTTTAGCTTTTCGTTAAATGCTCTATACGCTAAACGCTGTACGCTATACGCTAATATTATTAAAGGAGATTTCAATTTATGAGGCGTCCAACCTGGGATGAATATTTTATGGAAATAACTGAATTAGTTTCCAAGCGTTCTACTTGTTTAAGAAGAAAAGTTGGAGCAGTAATCGTACAAGATAAGCGAATACTTACAACCGGGTATAATGGCGCACCCAGGGGGCTGCCTCATTGTTTAGAAATAGGATGTTTAAGAGAAATAAAAAAAGTTGCTTCCGGAGAAAGGCAAGAATTATGTAGGGGATTACATGCTGAACAAA
>JAKLPU010000023.1:0-7111 GCA_022013755.1 Candidatus Atribacteria bacterium
CAGCTCTTCCACCATAGTTAATAGCAATATTTAAAATAAGTTTATTGTTCTTCTTGGTAGATTCAAATAATTCATTCATCTTTTCATTAAGCGAGTTAGGTAGATCGTTTAGTCTTCCTATAAAATTTATTTTTATATTATTTTTAATTAAGTTTGCTTTTTCTTTACTCAAAGCTCTTTCAAATAATTTTAGTAGATAGATTATTTCGTTTTTAGGACGTTTCCAATTTTCGGTAGAAAAAGCAAAAAGCGTTAATATGGGAATGTTAAAATTTATGCAGCTATCTATCACTCTTTTAACTGCTTTTACCCCTTCCCTGTGCCCTGCGCTTCGAGGTAATCCCCTTTCTATTGCCCACCGACCATTTCCATCCATTATTATAGCCAGGTGTTGAGGCAATTTATTCTTATCAAATAATTCATTTTTAATATTTTTACAATTACTAATAATTATCACCTATAAAAAAACCCCCTTAAAAATATATTAACGAAAATTAGATTAATATAGATTAAAATGTGAAGGGGGTTATATTTTTATTCCTTTATTATTACTTCACTTGGACAAGCATCGGCACAAGCTCCGCAATTTGTACATTTATTTTTATCAATTACATAAGTTTCTTCTCCTTCAGAAATTACTTCTGCAGGACATTCATCAACACATATGCCACATTTGATGCATTCATCAGTAATTTTACAAGCCATTCAAAATCTCCTTTCTTTATTAAATGATTCAAAAACGATTTTTTATACTTCCATAATTTCTTTTTCTTTAAGCTCTAATAATTTATCAATACTTTTTATATGTTCATCTGTTAATATTTGGACTTCATTTTGATACTTTTTACTTTCATCTTCTGAAATATTGCTTTCTTTCTCCTCTTTTTTTATTGAATCATTCACTTCTCTTCTTATATTTCTTATGCTTATTTTTCCATTTTCCGCTTCTTTTTTTACCAGTTTTACTAACTCTTTTCTTCTTTCTTCGTTTAGTGGTGGTATGGTAAGTCGAATAATATTACCATCAATAGATGGAGTTAATCCTAAATCAGATTTCCATATAGCTTTTTCAATTTCAGAAAGACAATTTTTATCCCAGGGTTGAATAACTATTAAATTTGATTCTGGAATAGAAATATTTGCAATTTTTTTTAGAGGAGTTAATGTACCATAATAGAATATTTTTATCCGATCTACTAAGTTTGAAGAAGCCCTTCCTGTTCTTATATGAGCAAATTCATCTCTTAATGCTGTAATTGTTTTTTCCATTCTAATCTTTGTTTCATTTAATAAATCCTGCAGCATATCTATCCCCCCTTCACTATTGTCCCTATTTTTTCACCAAATACAACTCTTCTAATATTTCCAACAGTATTAAAATTAAAAACGATTACCGGAATATTATTTTCCATGCATAAAGAAATGGAGGTTGCATCCATAACCTTTAGGCCTTTATTTAAGAACTCGAGAAATCCTAAACTATTAAACTTTATTGCTTTTGAATTTTTTAATGGGTCGGATTCATATATACCATCAACTTTTGTAGCTTTAAGAATTGCTTCTGCATTTAGTTCAATTGCCCTTAAGGCAGCAGCAGTATCTGTGGTAAAGTAAGGATTCCCTGTTCCGGCAGCCAAAATTACTATTCTATTTTTTTCTAAATGTCTAATTGCCCTTCTTCTGATATATGGTTCTGCAATTGCTTTCATCTCGATTGCAGTTTGTACTCTGGTTTCAATATCTAATTTTTCTAAAGAATCTTGAAGGGCTAAAGCATTAATTATAGTTGCTAACATACCCATATAATCAGCCGAAACTCGATTTATTCCTTTTTCGCTCCCCTCTTGACCTCTAAAGATATTCCCCCCCCCAATTACGACAGCTGTTTGTACTCCAAATTCTCTTATTTCTGCAATTTCTTTAGCGATAAAATTAATCTTTTGGATGTCGATACCATAACCTTTTTCTCCTGAGAGTGATTCGCCACCAAGTTTTAAGAGAATTCTCTTATATGTAGGCTTTTTCATAATTTTTTATCCTTATATGCTAATTTTAGATTTCCTCGCCAAGTTGAAATCTGGCAAATCTTTTAATTACAATATTTTCCCCCAATTTAGCAATTAACTCTAACAATAATTGATTAATATTCTTGCTATTATCTTTAATAAATATCTGTTCCTTTAAACAGTTTTCCTTGAAATATTTTTCCAATTTACCTTCCACAATTTTTTCAATAATCGGAGCAGGTTTGTCTGCTTTTTCTACTTGCGCATAAAATATCTCTTTTTCTTTGTTAATTATGCTGTTTGGAACATCTTCTCTGGAAATATATTTAGGATTTGAGGCTGCGATTTGCATAGCTATATCTTTCACGAATTCTTTAAACTCTTTAGTATTAGCTACAAAATCTGTTTCACAATTTATTTCGACTAAAACTCCTATTTTACCGTACAAATGAATGTAGGATTCTACTTTTCCGTTTAGTGTTTGCCGGTTAAATTTTGAAGAAGCTGCATCTATTCCCTTTTTACGTAAATATTCAATTGCTTTTTTCGGGTCTCCCTCAGTTGCTTTTAAGGCATTCTTGCAATCCATCATTCCGGCACTTGTTTTTTTCCGTAATTCCTTAACCATCTGGGCATTAATATTCATCCCTATCTCCTTGTTTCGTTTAAATATATATATTATGCTTTAAATCATTTAAGTTTATTTTTCAATAGCTGATTTCTTTCCTTCAATAACTGCATCAGCTATAACTGAGGAAATTAGTTTTACTGCCCTTATCGCATCATCATTCCCCGGAATCACATAATCAATTTCTTCCGGGTTACAATTTGTATCCACAATTGCTACTATGGGAATAGAAAGTTTAATGGCTTCAGCAACTGCAATCTTCTCTTTTTTGGGGTCAACTACGAATATTGCAGCTGGAAGTTCTTCCATATCTTTGATTCCGGTTAATATCTTTTCAAGTTTTTCTTTTTCTCTTTTTAAGCTTATTACTTCTTTTTTAGGAAGAACTTCAAACATTTTATTATTTTCCATTTCTTCCAATTCATGAAACCTTTTTACTCTTTTCCTAATCGTATCGAAATTAGTTAAAATTCCGCCTAACCATCTATAATTTATATAAAACATACCACATCTCTCAGCTTCATTTTTAATTGCTTCCTGAGCTTGTTTTTTTGTTCCTACAAATAGTACATTACCACCATTGCTAGATATTTCTCTTATAAAATCATATGCTATCTCAACTAACTTTACAGTCTGTTGAAGATCTATAATATAAATATTATTTCTTTCTGTAAAAATATATGGCTTCATCTTGGGATCCCATCGGCGCATTTGGTGACCGAAATGCACCCCTGCTTCTAGCAATTGTTTCATTGAAATTACACTCATCTACCATCCTCCAATTTTCATTTTTATAATCTTATAATTCTATTTTTTATTATCATTCTAAAATTATGATAAGTCGTTATAATTTATATATAATACACCCATAAAATCAAAGATAGTATAACACAGTTTTTTTTCTAAATCAAGAATAATAATACCGTATCTCGTATCTCGTGAATCGTATCTTGTACAAACTAGCGTATAGCGTTTAGCGTAGAGCGTATACATTTGGTTATACAATTAGTTGGTTAACTGGTGTTAGTTAGTTAATAAATCAGCACAAAGAAATTAACTATATAAACGTTAAACTATCTAACAAATATTTATTGGTAACAAGTATGGTTTTGATTTATCAAACCTGTTTCAGCTCGATTAAATTTAATACCAAAGAAAAATTAAATACATAATAGGCATTCTTTTTATGATACTATACGCTAAACGCTATACGCTCTACGCTAATTTTATACACTAATTGACTAATTGAATTGGTAAATTGGCCAATTGGTTAATCGGTCAATTATAAAATATACCTGCTTAAATCTTCGTTTTTTACAATACTTTGTAATTTTTTCTTTACATATCTTTTATCAATAGTAAATTGCTTTTTTTTGGAACTGGGAGCGTTAAAAGAAATATCTTCCAATAATTTTTCTAAAATAGTATACAGTCTTCTTGCTCCAATATTTTCTGTCTGTTCGTTTACCAAAAAAGAAGTTTCAGCAATCTCGTCAATAGCGTCATCTGTAATTTCTATTTTCAAATCTTCGGTAGCAAGTAAGGCTACATATTGTTTTATTAGTGAATTACAGGGTTCAGTTAATATTCTTTTTAAATCTTCTTTGTTTAAAATATTTAATTTAACCCTAATAGGAAAACGTCCTTGTAATTCAGGTATTAAATCAGAAGGCTTTGAAGTGGTAAAAGCACCGGCAGCTATAAATAAAATATGGTCGGTCTTTACTGCTCCATATTTAGTCATAACTGTTGAACCCTCAATAATAGGTAATATATCTCTTTGAACTCCTCCTCTGGATACATCTGGTCCGTATGATTTTTCTTGCGTAGCAATTTTATCGATTTCATCAATAAAAACAATCCCTAAATTTTCCACTTTATCAATAGCATCTCGAATTACTTCATCCATATCTATTAACTTTTGAGTTTCAGTATAGAGTAATATTTTACGAGCCTCTGCAATTGTAACTTTTTGTTTTTTTCTTTTTTGGGGGAACATTCTACCTAGAATGTCTTTAAAATTGATTCCCATTCCTTCTATCCCTGAGTTAGAAAAAACTTCTATTGTAGGCTGAATGTTTTCCTCAACTTCGATTTCAATTAGTCTATTTTCCAGCTCACTTTTTTCTAATTTATCCTTAAATTTTTTTCTAGTCCTTTCAAATCTTTCTTCTCTTTCATCTTTATTTGTTAGAATATCAAAAGATTCTTTCTTTTCTTCTTCTTTTTCAATTCCAGAATAAAATGAACCATCTAAAAAATTTGTCTTTTGTTCTTTTCTTTTATTTGATACAGGGAATAAATAATCTACTATTTTTTCATCGACTAACTGTTTTGCTTTATCTTCAACCTTACTGGCCCATTCTTTACGAACCAATTGAACACCTACTTCTGTTAAATCTCTGATTATGGAATCCACATCTCTTCCTACATAACCTACTTCGGTAAATTTCGTTGCCTCAACTTTTACAAAAGGGGCTTTAACTAATTTTGATAATCTTTTAACGATTTCTGTTTTTCCAACTCCGGTAGGCCCAATCATTATGATATTTTTTGGGGTTACTTCATCTATTAATTCCGGGGGTAATTTCTGTCTTCTGATTCTATTTCGTAAAGCGATAGCTACTGCTTTTTTGGCATTTTCTTGCCCAATTATATATTGATCAAGTTCGGAAACAATTTGTGAAGGGGTTAGATCGTTGATCAATTATGGTCCCTCCTTTCTTTTCTATTTCAATTTTTCTACTATTATTTTATCATTAGTATAGATACAAATTGAAGCAGCAATTTGTAATGATTCTAAAGCTATTTCGTAGGCGGATAGATTTGAATATTTAACCAAAGCCTTTGCTGCCGCCAATGCATAAGGACCACCTGATCCGATAGCAGCTATATTATCATCCGGTTCTATTATATCACCAGTTCCGGAAACTATAAATATGTGCTCTTTGTCCGCAACAATTAATATCGCCTCTAATTTTCTTAATATTTTATCAGTTCGCCACTCTTTAGCTAAAGAAATAACTGCTTTAGGTAAATTTCCATGAAGTTCTTCTATTTTATTTTCAAATTTTTCAAATAGAGTCATGGCATCTGCGCTCGCTCCGGCAAATCCGGTAAGAACTTTATCATCATAAAGTTTTCGAATCTTTTTAGTATTACTTTTCATAATAGTATTTCCCATACTTATCTGGCCATCACCAGAAATAGCGACTTCGCCTTTATGTTTTATCGCTAAAATTGTAGTTCCTTTAAACATTTTTTATTTCATCTCCTTTTAAATCTTTAACATTAAGGCCTGGGATGAGATTTTTTATAAATTATTTTTAATCTTTCTTTAGTAATATGAGTGTATATTTGAGTAGTAGATAAACTCTCATGCCCTAAAAGTTCCTGAACAGAACGTAAGTCCGCCCCACCCCCTAAAAGATGTGTAGCGAATGAATGCCTTAAAACATGTGGACTTACCTTCTTATTTAAACCAGCTATTTTCATATATTTGATAATAATTCTACGTATACTTCTTGCTGACAGTCTTCCTCCAAAACGATTTAATAAAAATGCATTTAGGTCAATTTTAATTATAGGTATATTTTTTATAAACAAATTTCTGCTGGTTATATATTCTTGTATTGCTTTTATACTCGGATTGCCTAAAGGAAGAATTCTTTCCTTTGAACCCTTTCCAAATACTCTAACAGTTTTTTCATACAGGTCTATATCGAGAACATTTAAATTCACGAGTTCTCCAACCCTCATCCCAGTGCCATAAAGCAGTTCAAGGATTGCCCTGTCTCTAATTCCAAGTATTGTATTCCCAGGCGGCGTTTCGATAAGTTTATTAATTTCTTGTAAGTATAAAAAACAAGGTAACTTCTTGTCTATCTTAGGTGTTATTAAATTGATAGTCGGATTAATTTTTGCTATGCCTTCTCTTGATATAAATTTAAAGAAAGAACGGATTGTAGAAATTTTTCTGCAAATACTTCTTGTTGAATACTCACGCTTCTTTAAATATACAATATATTTTCGCATAATACTACGGTCGATATATTGTATATTATTTCTCTTTAATATTTTACAATCCTCTAAATAATTTAACAACTGTAATAAATCATTTTTATAGGAAATAATAGTATTATTGGAATAATTTTTTTCATTCTTTAGAAAAGAAATATAAGAATTTATGTGTTCCTTCAAATTTAAAAACCCTTCCTTTTTTTATTTTTTTTGAGGAGCTAATTTTTTTATCTTATAATAAATTGCTATTTAACTGTTTGCTGTTATCTGCTGCTTATTTTTTATCCTCTTTAATAACATCCTTATAGGTACAAGTGGAATTACTACATTTATGATAAAAACCGTTTTTTTTATCTTTCATTATTACCAAGATATGATTACATTGGGGGCACTTTTTATCAACCGGCTTATTCCAGGTCACAAAAGAACATTTCGGATAATTGCTACATCCGTAGAA
>JAKLPU010000024.1:0-12413 GCA_022013755.1 Candidatus Atribacteria bacterium
AAAACAAATTTCAAATAAAAGAAAAGTAATCATCCCTCATATTTTTAGAAAAGATGGGAACGCCTTCAATATGAAAAATTTCAGTCTGAGAATAAATATTCCACTAATAGATATTCATGGGGTGTCAATGCCAGGCAAAGGTGATAATCCTTGTCTATCGAAAATTCCTGAACAGTTCGATGAAGAAATTTCTTCCCATCGTAATTTTCCTTTTTTATCCTTTATTAATCGTAAAGGAATAAACAAAATAGCTCTGGGTATAAAGGAACCGGAACCAGGCTATAAAATAACAGGGAAGCTTGATGAAGAATCATCTGAATTAAGATTAGAAGTAAAGACTCTTGGTAATGTATTAAATACTTCTTTTCAGTATGAAATATTCTTTTCCAGAGAAGAAAAATCTTGGTTCGAGATTACAAAAACGTATAGTGAATGGACTGAAACTGAAAGGAAGGATATTCCTTCATTTGCTTATGAACCTGTCTTTTGTACCTGGTATGCAGTACATCAAAATTTACACGGAGACTGGATTGAGAAGACTGCTCTCGAAGCTCGAAAATTAGGTTATAAGACTCTTATCGTAGATGATGGATGGTTTACACCTGATTCAGGCAGAGGATATTGGTATACAGGAGATTGGGAAGTTTGCGATACTTTTTGTAGAGATTTTAAAAAACATGTAAAACGAATCCAGAGCATCGGCATGAAGTATGTACTTTGGATTGCTCCATTTATGGTAGGAAAATATTCTAAAGCCTATAAAAAATATAAAGATTTACTTATAAGGCCAACAGAAAGTTTTGCTAATTTATGTCCCCAAAGTGAATTAACCTATGAACATATTATTGAAGTGATAACAGATTTGTATAACCGTTATTCTTTGGATGGTTTTAAATTTGATTTTATTGATTGTCTTCCCATTGAACCCTGCACCGAAGATAATCATAAGCATTTTTGTGCAACACCTGGAGAGGGAGTTAAGATAATTTTAGAAGAAGTAAAGAAGCGTTTACATAAGCTAAACAGTAATATCCCTCTAATTGAATTTAGGCAAAGATATGCAACTCCAATAATGCGGCAATATTCTACAGCTTTTCGGGCATTAGATACTCCTTTTGATTTTGATACAAATCGTCGGCGTATCATTAACCTCCGTTCCTTTACTGGTAATTTTCCGGTATATTCAGATCCAATTTTATGGCATGAAGGCGAATCACTTTCGAATATCGCCCTGCATTTTATTAGCTGTATCTTCAGTGTTCCTATGTTATCAGTAGATCTTCTAAAATTAAATATTGATGAAAAGAAAATAATAAGATTCTGGACAAATTTTTTCTGCGAAAACCGCGATTGTCTTTTGTTCGGAAAACTTATACCGATTTTCGCCGGTGGAGATTTTTCAGGAGCATATTCATTTCAGAAGGAAAAAGGAATATTAGCTCTTTATAATAGTAACTCATTACGTTTAAATGATGGGTTTTTAAATGAAGGATTAAAAGAATTATTTATTCTAAATGGAAGCAATCAAGAAGTAGTAGATCTCATTGAGGAAACATTAACCGGGAGATGGTTAATCGAGGTCAAAAATCCTGATGGTCATACCATTAAAGATTTCGAAGCAGATTTGAAAAGATTTTTATCTATACCGGTTAAAATAGGTGGATTGGTTCACTTGGTAAGGAAACAATAATTTTGTTACAGTTGAAGTTGAAATATTTATAATCCAGATTAGAAACGAGGTTTCTTATTTTAATGAAGAGAATAGCTTATATAATAACCAAGCCAGGAAACGAAGAAGATGTTAAAGTTTTAGAGTGGCTTAAAAAAAGAAATTATCCTGATATAGACTTTATTAAAGTGGAACAATTTTCCGAAACAGAAAATATTGATGCTATATGGATTCATTCTATTGAAGATTTAGTTATAGAACAAAATATGATTGACTGGCTAAAAGGGCAGTTAGATAAAGGGATAAATCTTCTCTTGACTATGAATGCAGTAAAATTGTTGGTCACTCTTGGCTTAGAAGAAAAAAAAGCTTTGAGGTTATCAAGAAATCAAATTAGGGGGATGAGAGATATAAAGGGATTTCAATCGTATGATGGTCATCCTCTTTTTAAAGGACTCAATAACGGAGTTTATATATTACAACCTTCAAGTCTTGTTAAATCAACAATTAACTATCAGGGCACGAAAGCCGATGTCATTGCTGTAGAAAAATCTTATATCAGTTATCATATCAATAAGAGACTCATCTGGAAATATAAAACTGCTAATGGACTTATTCTTGCCATCAGCAGTTTTCTGTCATGGAAAATATATGAAAATAATCTTTTAGCAGCTAATTTTGATAAATTCATGGAGAATGTTTTTGATTATATCACCGGTCCCTCTAATTTTGACCAGGAGACTTATTTCTCTATTCAACCTTCTTCTGGAACGCATAAAGTTGCAGTTAACTATAATAAAACATTAAATATATGCTCGAAGGACTTTGAGTATCAAACCTGTGGATTATCAATCAGCTCTCCGCCTTCTTCTAATCTTTATGATCTTGCAGGAAGAAGACTTCTTTTAATGGGTAACGAGAACGGCGGTGTTACTGAGATATGGGCTCATCCTTATAGAGTACTTAAGAAATTTAAATTAACCATAGATAGGGAGACTATAACCAAATATATAAAAGATTTTATAGTTTACCCAGAATTTGTTTATAGAAAATTAATATACCATAATGGAAATATTGAAGAATATATTCAAACAGCATTAGAGGCCCCAGTTGCTGCCATAGAGTACAGATTTAATTTAGATAAAGAACTTCGATTAACCTTCTCATTTGAGATTGATTTAAGGGCAATGTGGCCACGGACTGATTACTATATGGGGAAAATTGAATACGGATATGATGATAAATTAGGAGCAGTTTTTGTTAGTGATAAGAAAAGGCGATGCAGAGTCCTTACAGGTTGTAATATAAAACCATATCAGGTGAAGTTTAAAGTGAGGGAAAATATATCGAATGTGCACATAGAAATGACTTTCAATATTAAAAGTGGAAAAACAAAATTAATATTTGCAGTTGCTGCAGCTCAACAGACGGAAGATGAATTAGAATTATTTTGTAAAGCATTTGACGTTAAATTGATAAATAATGACCTCCAGGCATATTATACGGACCTTCAGAAAAAGATGCTTTATTTTGAAACAGGGGACAAAGAATTTAATAACAGCTTCGATTGGGCTAAAGTAGGAATTGATAAATTTTATGCAGAAACACCAGGGTTGGGTAAAGGTTTTTTAGCCGGGTTTGCCAATACCGGGAAAGGCTGGCATAAGGCGCGTCCGGGATATGCATGGTATTTTGGAAGGGATTCAGAGTGGTGCTCCTTGGGTGTTTTGGGATACGGAGATTCTAAAAAAGTAAAAGAAAATCTTAATCTTCTGATGAAATATCAAAATATTGACGGAAAGATATTTCATGAGATTACTACCAGTGGAGTAATTCATTATGATTCAGCTGATGCAACTCCTCTTTTTTTAATTGTTTTTCAGAAATATGTTTCTTGCACAGGAGATTATTTTTTTCTCAAGAAGAATTGGGATAATTTTAAGACAGCAGTGAAATTTTGTCTTTCTACTGATTTTGACAAAGACCATTTAATTGAAAATACAAATGTTGGACATGGATGGATTGAATCCGGCAAATTAAATAGCTCTCATGCATCTTTGTATCTGAACTCTATATGGGCGAAAGCCCTTCAAGGAGGGGTTATATTTGCTAAATTTATGAATGAATCAGAATTAGCAAAGAGGTGGGAAGAGGAAAGCAAAGAAGTTTTAAAAGCTATAGATTTATTGTACTGGGATGAAAAAACCCAATATTATGCTTTGGGAATAAATTCTTCAGGGAAGCAATTGAAATTTAAGACAATTATGCCCTCGATACCTCTTTATTTTAAATTAGTAGATCCTTCAAAGGCTCATAAAATGCTTATAGATTTTTCTTCCAGTAAATTTAGTTCAGATTGGGGAGTAAGAATTATAGATAAGAAAAGTTCTTTTTATCAGGCCCAAAGTTATCATGAAGGAAGCATCTGGCCTCTTTTTACCGGGTGGACATCTTTAGCGGAATATGCCTATGGAAGAGGTCTCCAGGGATATTTCCATCTTATGAATAATATTCTCTTGTATAAAGACTGGACGAAAGGGTATATTGGAGAAGTTTTTGATGGTGAGAAATATATTCCATCCGGTGTATGTCCCCATCAAGCCTGGTCGGAAACAATGGTTATTCAACCAGTAGTTGAGGGGATGCTGGGGTATGAGCCAGATATGTTGGCTAAGGGGATAGTCTTTTCTCCCAACTTTCCTTCCCATTGGGATAAAGTGAAGATTTGTAACCTACCTTATGGTAATACCAAATTAAATCTTGAATATTCAAAGAAATGCAAGTCTTCAAGGTGGATAGTTAGATATGATCTTTCAGGAGAGTTAACAGAAGAAATAGCTCTGGAATTTTGTCCCTTTTTACCACCTTTTTCAAAAGTCATTGCTGTAAGGGCTAATGGAAAGACTATAAAATACACAATTTGCAATAAACTTTTCGCTCCTCAGGTGATTATTTCCAGTCACTTTAAAGAGGCTTTTATAATAGAAATCGAATATGGGTGTGATTTTGAAATTATCCCACCAGTTCCGTATCCTAAAATGTACCAAAAGAGTACATCGATAAGAATATTAGATATAATACAATTAAATGCTTATAATTATATTATCAAACTGGAAGGAGTCCCCGAAAAAACATATAATACAAAGTTAATTCATAATCCAGAAACAAAAATCATTTCATCTTTAGCAGAATTTATAAAACCAGAAAATATATCCACAACATTAGGGGTAAAATTTCCGAAATCGAAAGATAATTATGTAAGTACTGATATAGATATAATTGTAGAAGATAAAAGATAAAGGAGTAATTTATGCAGATACAAAAGAAAAAAATTAAAAAAGAAGATGGGCGTTATCTAATCTATTATACATTTACTGATGAAACAAAAGAAGGAGAGGAGGGCAAGGATGTTAGAACTGAGATGGAATCCCATCCTGAAGCAATGGATAATAGTAGCCACTCATCGACAGAACAGGACCTATAAACCCCCGAAAGATTATTGTCCTCTCTGTCCTACCAAAAAGGGTGGTGTAGCTACAGAAGTACCAGCGGAAGATTATGATATAGTAGTTTTTGAAAATAAATTTCCTTCTTTGCAACAAGACTCACCAGAAGTAACTGAAAAAGACTCTAAATTTCTTAAACATGGTAAAGCTCAGGGAATTTGTGAGGTAGTTCTGTTTACTTCTGACCATGATGGGATTATGTCAGAGAAACCCTTAAGCCGTTATATTAAGCTGGTAAAAGTATGGAGGGACCGCTATAGGGAGTTAGGGGATAAAGATTATATCAATTATGTTTTTATCTTTGAAAACAAAGGGGAGGAAGTAGGGGTAACTCTTCATCATCCTCATGGCCAGATATATGCCTATCCTTTTATTCCACCAATTATCGAACAGGAATTAGATTCCAGCAAAGAGTATTCAGAAAAAGAAGGTGAATGTCTCTTCTGCAAGACCTTGGAAGAAGAGAAGAAAGATGGCGGACGAATTATTATTAGCAATAATTCATTTACTGCCTTTGTTCCCTTTTACGCTTCCTACAGTTATGAGGTGCACATCTATGCCAATAAACATCTCCCTTCTTTTAATGATTTTTCGGAAAAGGAAGAGATTGATTTAGCCATAATATTAAAAACTTTAATGATGAAATTTGATAATCTTTTTGGTTTTATCTTCCCTTACATCATGTCTATTCACCAACAACCAACTAATGGGACAGGCAAAGAATATTCTCATTTTCACATTGAATTCTATCCACCTTATCGCACAAAGGACAAACTTAAATATTTAGCTGGGAGTGAAATAGGGGCTGGTACTTTTATTAATAATACTTTACCTGAAGAAAAAGCTCTTGAACTAAGAAATGCGCTACCTGAAGAAGTGGTTTAGTATAAAATTTCCAGGTTAAAGCAAGGTTATCTGAAAGATTAATAATAGAAATATTTGGATACAAAACAAGATAAAGAGGAGATTTTTAATGCAAGGTTTGAATAAACTCCGGAAGATATTTAAGGAAAAATTTTCTGATACTGGTTTGGTTAAAGGGGCTTTTTCTGCTCCAGGCAGAGTTAATTTAATCGGAGAGCATACCGATTATAATGAAGGTTTCGTTTTGCCTATGGCTATTGGAAAAGAGATAATTATGCTGGGGCAATCAAGAAACGATCGACTGGTTCAAGTTTATGATCTGGTTTATAAGACTAAAATTAAATTTTCTTTAGATAATCTAACTCCTCTCAAAAAAGATACGTGGGCGAATTATTTGATGGGCGTGATGGATGAAATACAAAAGTCAGGATATCTTTTACAAGGCGCAAATATTATTTTCAGCAGCAATATTCCTCAAAGAGCGGGTTTAAGTTCTTCTGCCGCCTTAGAGGTGGTTACTGCGTTAACTATGGCAAAATTAAATTTATTGGAAATTGAACCGGTAGAAATGGCTCATCTCTGTCGGAGAGCAGAGAATAATTTTGTCGGTGTAGCCTGTGGAGTTATGGATCAGTATGTTTCACGATTGGGGCGGAAAGGTAATGCTCTCCTTATTGATTGCAGAACTAATAATTATGAACTAATCTCTTTTGAAGATAGCAATTATCAGATTATAATTTGTAATTCAAAGATTCAAAGAGGGTTGGTTGATTCTGAATATAATAAAAGAAGAGAAGAATGTAAGAGGGCTGCTGATTTTTTTACTCATAGGTTAGGGTCTAAAATTCGTGCTTTACGAGATGTTACCATAGAGGAATTTAAGAGATATGAAGAGCACTTACCCGAAACTATTGCCCGAAGAGCCAGACATGTAATTTCAGAAAATTATAGAGTTCAAACTGGGGTACAAGCTTTAAGAGAGAAAAATTTTTCTGCTTTTGGTAAACTGATGATAAAATCACACCAAAGTCTTAAGGATGATTATGAAGTAAGTTGTCCTGAATTAGACCTCCTGGTTGATTTGGCTTTAAAACAGGAGGGAGTCTTAGGTGCCCGTATGACTGGAGCCGGATTCGGCGGTTGTACTGTAAACTTAATAGAAAAAAATTACATTGATGCCTTTAAGAAGAGCATTAAGAATGAATATAAAAAAATTACTGGTATTAACCTGGATATATATGTAACTTATCCTGCTGAAGGAGCTAAAGTTATAGAGTTAAGGCAAGGCAGTAAGGTAGGTAATAATGGATGAATTAAAAGTAAAAAAGAATAGAATTTATCATCTATTAGAGAATAAAGGATTAGACGGGATTATCCTGGTTAAAAATAGTAATATTGCCTGGCTGACCAGTGGCATGGAAAACAGGGTTGTTTTTACCAACGAAGAAGGGGCAGTTAGGTTAATTGTCTTAAAAGATAAAATTTTAGTTTTGACCAATAATATTGAAGCAGAACGGGTAATAAAAGAAGAAGGGCTGGGTAAAAAAGATTTTCAACTTATGGTTAACCAGTGGTATGAAGAAGATTCATTAAATGATTTAATAAGCAAATATCGTTTGGGCGCAGACTGTTATTTGCCCGGAGTAAATAATTTACAAGAAGAGATAAAAGAGCTGCGTTTTTCCTTATTACCTGGCGAGATAAAAAAATATAGAATTTTGGGGAGAGAAACTTCCCAGATTATGTCAAAAATTTGCAAAAACACAAGAATAGGAGAGACAGAAAATGAAATTAGAGGTAGGTTGGCCCAAAAGCTCTGGGGTAAAAATATTAACTCTCATTTAATTTTAATTGGTTCTGATGAGAGAATTTTTGCTTATCGCCACCCTATTCCAAAAGATAAAAAAATCAGGAAATATGTTATGGTGGTTGTTTGTGCCGAACGAGAAGGATTAATTGTAAATATAACTCGTTTTGTATATTTTGGTATAATTCCCCAGGAGTTAAAAGAAAAATTATGGGCGGTAGCTAAAGTGGATGCGAGTTTTATTTTAAATACTAAAATAGGTGTAAAAGTTGCTGACATTTTCCAGAATGCTATTAGTGCCTATAAAGAAGTCGATTATCCCGACGAATGGAAGCTTCACCATCAAGGTGGAGCTACGGGTTATGAGACCAGAGATTATATCACCACTCCTGATTCCCCCCAAATTGTCCAACCAAATCAAGCTTTTGCCTGGAACCCTTCCATTAAAGGGGCGAAAAGCGAAGATACTATCCTTGTTACTGAAAAAGGTTATGAAATAATAACTGATGATCCAGATTGGCCCAAGATTGAGATAAATTATAAGGGTAAGAAGATAGCCCGCCCAGCCATTTTGCAACTTTAAAACATTTTTCTTTATTATTTAATTTGAAAAAATGTTATTATATTTTAAATGAAACAAATAACGAGGAAATATTCGGAGGTGTTAAGGTTGGCAAAATACATCATGGCTCTGGATCAGGGAACTACCGGTTCTCGAGCGATAATCTTCAATCATAATGGAACTATAGTAAGTACTGTCAGTAAGGAATTTAGACAAATCTATCCTAAACCTGGTTGGGTAGAACATGACCCCAGGGAAATTTGGTCTTCTCAGATAGAAGTGGCAGAAACTGCTTTAGATAAGACTGGCTTAGAATCCAAAGACATAGCCGCTATCGGCATAACTAACCAGAGGGAGACTACTATAGTCTGGGATAAAAAAACCGGTAAGCCGGTTTATAACGCTATCGTATGGCAATGTCGAAGGACAGCTCCCATATGTGACCAACTGAAGAAGAAAGGGTTGGCAGAGATCATCCAAAAAAAGACCGGGCTGGTGGTTGATGCCTATTTTTCCGGTGCCAAGATTAAATGGATTTTAGATAATGTAAGTGGGGTTAGGGAGAAAGCCAAAAAAGGAGAAGTCCTTTTTGGTACAGTGGACAGCTGGCTTATCTGGAATTTAACCAAAGGTAAAGCTCATGTAACTGATTATTCCAATGCTTCCCGGACAATGTTATTCAATATTCATAATCTTGATTGGGATGAGGAGATATTAACAGAATTGGATATTCCCCGAGAGATGCTCCCCAAAGTTTTGCCCTCGAGTTATATTTATGGAAGCACAGATAAAGAAATATTCGGAGCAGAAATTCCTATCTCTGGTGATGCCGGAGATCAGCAGGCGGCTCTTTTTGGCCAGGCCTGTTATGAGCCGGGTATGGCAAAAAATACCTATGGGACCGGATGTTTTATCTTGATGAATACCGGAGAAAAAATCGTTCCCTCCAAGAATGGTCTTTTGACTACTATTGCCTGGGGAGTTAATGGTAAAGTAGAATATGCCTTAGAAGGGAGTATTTTTATCGGCGGAGCTGTAGTCCAATGGTTAAGAGATGAAATTGGGCTTATAAAAAATTCTAAAGAAATTGAAAAATATGCGCTAAAAGTTAAAGATACTACTGGAGTTTATTTAGTTCCCGCCTTTGTGGGTCTTGGCGCTCCTTACTGGGATATGTATGCTCGGGGTATCATTGTAGGGCTAACCCGGGGAGCAAAAAAAGAGCATATCTTAAGAGCAGCGGAAGAAGCAATAGCTTATCAGAGTCGTGATGTACTGGAAGTTATTCAAAAAGATTCAGGGATTAATTTGAAAAAATTAAAAGTGGATGGCGGGGCAGTTAGAGACAACTTCTTAATGCAGTTCCAATCCGATATCCTGGGAGTTCCGGTGGTGAGACCTAAGGTGATAGAGACAACTGCCCTGGGTGCAGCATATCTTTCTGGTTTAGCGGTTGGTTATTGGAAAGACAAAGAGGAAATTGCCCAGAAATGGAAAGTAGATAGAGAATTTTCCCCCAATATGGATGAAGAAACAAAAGAGACATTATATAAGGGCTGGAAAAAAGCAGTCAGCAGGTCTCTAAAATGGGAAGAAAAAGAGGATTAAGAAAGAAAAATATAAAGAGTAAATAAAGCCAAGCTTTATAATTTCACATCCCCACCCCCTTCAATAATGCCCTAAAAACGCACGGAGAGTGCCTTTAAACGCGCCTTAATTTTCAAAAAATCGGCAATTACGACCCCCATTTTTAGCCTATTTTTGCCTCCCCGAAATCCTGAAACCCTTATAAAAAGCCACTTTTAGATTTCGGGATGAGGGAATTTTAATCAAAAAAACACCGTTTTTGAGGGGTAAAAGTACCTATTTTTTAAAATTGTGCGTCTGAGAGCGTTTAGGTGATTATTCCTTGAAACCCTTATTATATAAGGCTTTCAGGAAGGCATTTTTCCACATAGTTTACACATTTTCCCCATTTATAAGTAAACATTGTTAGTTTTAATCCCTTTGTCATTATGGCAGATTCTCCGCAATTGCACCTTGCACCTTGCAACTTTTTTCTCCAAAAAGAAGGATTTTATAAACCTTTTGTCGTATTAGAGTAATGTTATAGAAAAATTAGAAAAGATTATTTTTATTGCTCTCTAGTGGCGGCTTAATAAGGTAAATATAGATTCTTAAAGTGTGGCAAACAATCGGCCTCTATCACAATAGGTTAAGGAGAAGAATATGTCAGAAATAAAAAAACTTGATTTAAGGTCAATGGATATCATTGGAGAACAGAAAGAAAAGTTACGCCAGTTATTCCCTGAGGTTTTTAATGAAGACAAGATTGATTTTGAGAAATTAAAACTTACTTTGGGTAAGGCAATTGAAGTGGGAAAAGAACGCTATGGGATGAGCTGGCCGGGCAAAGCCGATTGTTTTAAGATTATTCAGAGTTCAAGCATTGGAACGTTAAAACCTTGCCGAGAGGAGTCTGTCAACTTTGATGCTACCGAGAACCTATTTATTGAAGGAGATAATCTTGAAGTATTAAAACTTCTGCAAAAATCTTACTTCGGTAAAATTAAAATGATTTATATTGATCCGCCTTATAATACTGGCAATGATTTCATTTATCCCGATGATTATAAAGAGAATCTGAAAACCTATTTACAATATACCGGACAAATTGATGCTGAGGGCAAAAAGTTTTCTACTAATACTGATACAGAAGGAAGATTTCATAGTAAATGGCTTAATATGATGTATCCAAGATTATTTTTGGCAAAGAATTTACTCAGTGATAATGGAGTTGTTTTTATAAGCATTGATGATAATGAGGTATCTAATCTGAGAAAAATATGTGATGAAATATTTGGAGAGGAAAATTTTATTGCATTACTGATTTGGAAATGCAGGGCTGGTGGAGGAAGTGATAGTAAATATTTTGCAAAAGACCATGAATATGTTCTTGCATATACTAAAAATGAAGTGGTTCTAAATAGACTTTATATTGATTTCTCAGAAGAAGAGAAAAAGAAATTCAATTTAGAAGATAATCGTGGAAGATATTTTTTGAAAACGCTTGAAAGGCCTGAACAATTAGGTTCAAGACCCAATCTCCAATATAAAATTATTCTGCCTGACGGATCTATTATATTTAAGAAAACAAAAGACAAGAACTATACATGGGTTGTAAGTGAAGCTAAATTCAAGGAATTGCGTAAAGAAGATAGGATTGTGTTTAAACAATTTAAGGATAAATGGATGGTTTTTCGTAAACTATATCTTTATGAAAATGATTCTAACGGACAACAGAGAAAGAAAAAACCTCGTTCTATATTAGATAAAGTTGGTTTGACTAGAGATGGGGGTACCGAATTAAAGAAATTATTAGGTAATAGGGATTACTATAGTTTTCCCAAACCCCCAACGTTGATAAAACATTTTATTTCAATAGTTGCTAATAATGAAAATGATATTATTTTGGATTTTTTTGCTGGCTCAGCTTCTACTGCTCATGCGGTTTTAGATCTAAACAAAGAAGATGATGGTAATCGTAAATTTATAATGGTTCAGCTTCCCGAAATTTGCAACGAAAATTCAGAAGCCTACAAAGCAGGTTTTAAAACTATCGCCGATATCGGCAAAGAGCGAATCCGTCGCGTAATAAGAAATATTAAAAAAGAAACAGACCAGACTCTGTTTAAGAATAAAAAAATGGATTTAGGCTTTAAAGTTTTCAAACTCGATAAATCCAATTTTAAAATCTGGGATACGGAACAAATTTCACCGGACAAGGCGTCTCTTGAAAAACAATTAGAACTTCATATCGACCATATTAACTACAAAGCAAGCCAGGATGATATTTTGTACGAGATTCTTCTTAAAGCCGGATTTGAGTTGACCACGAAGATTGAGAAGATTAAGCTGGCAGAAAAAGCTGTTTATTCCGTAGAAGGCGGAGCTATGCTTATCTGCCTTGAAAAAGAGCTTACCAAAGAAGTCATAAAAGCGATG
>JAKLPU010000025.1:0-4667 GCA_022013755.1 Candidatus Atribacteria bacterium
ACTAACAAGCTAACTAATTCTATACGCTAAACGCTATACGCTCTACGCTATTTTTATTCACTAATGACTAATTTCTTATTTTAAGTCAGCTACATCTTTACTCTTTTATAGCTTTTTCTATGTATTTCTGATGGACCGTACTTAAGTAGTGCTTCAAGATGTTCTTTTGTTCCATAACCTTTATTTTTTTTGAAAAGGTACTGTGGATATTTTTGGTCATATTGAATCATAATATTATCTCTATAGACTTTAGCAACTATAGAGGCAGAAGCAATCGATATACTTCTATCTTCACCTTTAATTAATGGTATCTGGAAAATATTTAGGTGAGGAATTTTAAAGCCATCCACTAATAAATAATCAGGTACTTCTTTTAAATCTAAAATAGCTTTTTTCATTGCCAAAAAAGAAGCCTGAGCGATATTTATTCTATCAATAATTTTAGCTTCTACAACACCAATTCCCACGTCTTTTGCTTTAATTAAGATAGAACAATACAATTCTGTTCTTTTTTGTGAACTTAACTTTTTAGAATCTTTAATGTAGGGAATAAACAATCGGCAGGGCAAAATTACTGCGGCAGCCACTACTGGCCCGGACAGTGAACCCCTGCCTGCCTCATCTATCCCTGCAACCAAAGAGTACCCTTCAAGTTTTAGTTGATTTTCATAGTTATAGAGATTATAGATTCTTAATCTTTCTGCATATAATCTTTCAATTTTTCTCCGATAACTACAAATTATTGTTTTTGTTATTTTTGTTTTCCTATCTTTTACCTCAGGCACCATTTAATTATCTTTTTTCTTTAACTTTGCTGGTTTTCCCAACCCTATCTCTTAAGTAATATAATTTTGCTCTTCGCGTTTTCCCTTTTTTTACAGATACTATTTTTACAATATTCGGTGAATGCAATTGAAATACTTTTTCTACCCCAACACCTTTGGAAATTTTTCTTACTGTAAATGTTTCCTTACTTCCACCATGCTTTTTAGCTATAACTACTCCTGTAAAAACTTGTACTCGCTCTCTGGTGCCTTCAATAATTTTTTGATGTACTTCCACTGTATCACCAGGTGCAAATTCGCTATTCTCTTTTTTAGATTGTTCTTCTTCTAATTGTTTAATGTAATCTACCATAAAAATCATCCTTCCTAATTATTTTTTATATAACATTTTCTAATTATTCACTATGCGCCCTCTTCACGTCCTGGGCTACATAATTTTTTTATATTTTTATTCTCTGTTTTTCCTGTCTTTTTACCATAATCTTCCTTAAAACCCTTTTCTAATTCTTTAAGTAAATCTAATTCTCTTTTAGATAATTTTTTATTTACAAAAATCTCGGGTCTTCTAATTAAAGTTCTTAATAGAGACTGTTTCCTTCTCCATTCTTCGATTTCTTTATGATTGCCCGAAAGCAATATATCCGGGACTTTAAGACCTTTAAACTCATCGGGCCTGGTATAATGAGGATAATCAAGATATCCGTTATAAAATGAATCATTGACCATAGATTCTTCTTTTCCTAAAACTCCGGGAATCATCCTCGAAATTGCATCTACCATTAACATAGATGGTAATTCTCCCCCGCTAACTACAAAGTTTCCGATTGACACTTCCTCTGCATCGAGAAGCTGAGGTATCCGTTCATCTATGCCCTCATATCGACCGCAAATGATTAATAATCTATTTTCTTTCGATAAATCTTTAGCCATCCTCTGGTTAAAAATCTTCCCCTGGGCGGAAGTGATTATAACTTTTAAAGGTAATGGAGATTTGTTTTTTTTTATCACCTCTACAGCATCCCAAATTGGCTGAGGTTTTAAAACCATACCAGGCCCTCCACCGTAAGAATAATCGTCTACGGTCTTATGTTTGTCCATGGTAAAATCCCTGAGGTCAATTAGATTTATTTTGATCAATCCTTTTTCTTGAGCCTTATTCAATATGCTTTCGGAAAAAGGGCCTTTAAACATATTAGGGAAAATAGTTAATATATTAATTTCTAAACAATCATTTATCATATTAATCCATCTACCATATTTATGGTAATTCGTTTTTTTCCTAAATTAACATCCTTTATAACTTCACGAATAGCCGGAATAAACAATTCTTTTTTATTTTTACCTTTAACTATATATACATCATTACTTCCCGTGCTTATCACATTTTCTACTTTTCCCAGAAAAACATTATTTTCGGTATATACTTCAAGGCCAATTATCTCAAAGATAAAATAAGTGTCTTTGGGTAGTTTCACAGCATTTTTTCTTTCAACTTCAAGAAAAGAACCTACTATCGTTTTGGCTTCTTTGATGTTTTCTATATCTTTTAATTTTAAAATAATCCTATCTTTTTTTATTCTTGCTTCTTCTATATTTAATATTGTTTGGCTATTGTCACTTCTTAAAAAAACGGTAGTTAAATTTTTAAATCTGTCAATTGAATCGGTAAGGGGCAAAACCTTAACTTCCCCTTTATTGCCCTGGGTAGAAACCACTTTACCAATCGTAATAAATTCTTGACTCAATAAAATTTCTCCTTTAAATTTATTAAGTAAATTTAATCGATAATTTCGATAACCACTCGCTTATCATCCTTCTGCGCTGCAGCATTTACTATAGTTCTTATTGACTTTATATTTCTGCCTTGCTTTCCTATTACTTTACCTATGTCATTAGGATCAACCTTTATTTCAAATATCGATGATTTTTCACCGATAATTTCATTTATCTCTACTTGGTTTGGATTGTCTACTATCCCTTTTATAATTAATTCAATAAGTTCTCTCAAAATAATCTCCTTAGGTCTTATCTATTTTTTAATATTCCTTCTTTCTTAAATAAATCTTTAACTGTTGCTGAAAGTTGAGCACCCTTTTCGATCCATTTTAAACTTGCTTCCTGGTCAATCTTAAGAACATAAGGATCGGAAAGTGGTTGATAATATCCTAATTGCTCTATAAATTTAGCACTACAAGCTCTCCTCGAATCGATTACCACTACTTTGTAAAAAGGTTTTTTATTTCCACCTTCTCTTCTAAGTTTAATTTTTACTGACATTGATTTTGCCTCCATTCTGTTATTTACATTTTTATTTTTCTGTATTTTTTATATATCTTTCTATTATCTTTTAACTTTAACTATTGTAGGGGCGCGATGCATCGTGCCCCTACAAATTACCCGTTACATATTTAAAGACTAATTTAACTAAAAGAAAAGTTTTTTAGTTTTGATCCCTTTTTAAACACTTCTTTTATCTGATAAAATTGTTTGAGCAATCTATTTATATCAGAAAGCTGCGTTCCGCTCCCCCTGGATATTCTTTTCCTTCTGCTTCCGTTAATTATAGAAGGATTTTCCCTTTCTTCAACAGTCATAGAACTTATAATAGCTTCAATTTTCTTTAGTTCACCCTCTCTATCTCCTAATTTTGCAACATCTATTCTATTTTTTAAATTGTTAAATCCTGGAACCATATCCATAATCTGATTTACTGAACCAATATTTTTCATTTTTTTTAGCTGTAAATAAAAATCATTTAAATCAAAATTATGGTCCTTCATCTTTTTGTTTAATTTTTCTAATTCATCTTTACTGTAAGCAGTTTCAACTTTTTCTATTAGTGTTAAGACATCGCCCATACCCAATATCCGTGAAGCCATTCTTTCTGGATGAAAAGGTTCAAAGTTATCAACCTTTTCGCCAATACCTATAAACTTAATAGGTACTCCTAAAACCTTTTTCAAGGATAAAGCCACTCCCCCCCGAGTGTCACCATCCAATTTGGTCAGAATAATTCCGCTTACTTTTATTTTATCACAAAACGCTTTAGCTGAATTTACCGCATCCTGTCCGGCCATAGCATCTACTATCAATAATTTTTCCTGAAGAGGAATATTTTCATTAATCTCTTGTAATTCATTCATTAGTTTATCATCTACATGTAATCTTCCGGCAGTGTCAATAATTAACATATCGTTATTTTTTTTAGATGAATATTTTATGGCAGCCTTAACAATATTTACTGCACTTTCGTTTTTACCCATGGAAAAAACCGGTAAATTTGATTTTTCACCTAATACCTGAAGTTGTTCGATAGCTGCCGGTCTGTATATATCTGTTGCTATTAAAAGCGGTAGATGCCCTTTTTTTCTAAAGTAATTAGCTAATTTTACGGCTGTTGTTGTTTTACCGGTTCCCTGCAATCCCGCTAACATTATAATAGTAGGAGGGGAAGAACTTACACTAAGATCATTTTGTTTGCACCCTAATGTTAAAGTTATCTCCCCATTTACAATCTTTATAATTTGTTGAGTAGGTGATAGGCTTTCGGAAATCTTTTCCTGTTGTATTTTATCATGCAAACTATCTATAAATTCTTTTACCACTTTGTAATTTACATCCGCTTCTAAAAGGGCTATGCGAATTTCATGAAGACAATTTTTTATATCATTCTCATTTAATTTTCCCTTGTTTTTTATCTTTTTAAATATTGTCTGAAATTTATCAGTAAGGCTGGCAAACATAAAAAAAATAACTCCTCTTGACTTCAGTTTATCTATTAATTTTCAATTCCGTCAAAATACCTTTATAAGTATATAGAAAATTATCTTTAGTGTCAATCAAGAAGAGCTTCAACAAATTTATCAGCTTTAAAATCATATA
>JAKLPU010000026.1:0-3326 GCA_022013755.1 Candidatus Atribacteria bacterium
GAGATTTGCGTCTATACTGATTCTGCTTTGATAAATAGGGTTACCCATCTTGAACTTGATAAGGGAACTTATACGGCAATTTTCTCAAATATCATTCCCGAGGTTGACGAGAATTCTTTAAGGGTTTCTGCAGAAGGAACAGCGATAATTAAACTTTTTGGAGCACAAGTTAAAAGAGAGTATTTAGAAGAAGTACCTTCTGAAAGAATTAAGCAATTAAATGAGGAAATTCAGAAATTAGAAGATGAGATAACCCGGTTGCAAAACCTGAAAACCATACTTATGGAGAAGAAGAAATTTCTAAACTCAATAACTCTATTTTCCAATACACAAATTCCTCAAGATTTGATTACCAGTATGCCGCAAATAAGTGATTTAGAGAATATTCTTATTTTTTTAGATACAGAGTTAAAAGATATCTACACCCAGGGTTTAGATTATGAACTTGAGATTAGAGGTTTAAATAATAAGCTTGAAACTTTAAAAAGAGAATTGTCCCAGATATCCGGGGTACAGAGTAAACTAAAAAGATCAATTATGGTGGAACTGGAAGTTTTAAAAGAGGGGACCACAGATTTGAAAGTTTCTTATCTGGTAGGAGGTGCTTCCTGGAACCCGATATATGATGTCCGCGCAAATTTCGAAAAATCCGAGGTTGAATTAGTTTCCTATGGAGTAATTAAGCAGATTACCGGCGAAGATTGGTTAGAGGTCGATTGCGCTTTATCAACCGCTAAGCCAAGAATCGGGGGAAGTATGCCTTATGTAGCTTCCTGGTTTTTAAGACCATATCAGCCTGAATTAATGAGGGATAAAGTATCAGCAGTACCAGCACCTGCATATCAAACCGAAGCGTTTAAAAAAGAGGCGGGAACGTTAGAAGAACGGATAGAATCAGAGATGGAATATGCCACTGCCGAAGAAAAAGGTATTGCTATAATCTATAATCTCCCTTCTAAGGTAAGTGTAAAATCTGATAAATCGGAACATAAATTTCCCGTTTCTTCGCAAATTTTATCAGCCGAATTTGAGTATTCAAGCTACCCTCGGGTTAGTCCATTTGCTTATCTTGGTTCCCGGGTTACCAACAGTATAGGCCTTCAATTACTCGCTGGCCGGGTAAATATATTCTTAGAGGGAGATTTTGTGGGATTTTCCGGCATTAGTAATATTGCGCCCAGCGAGGAGTTTGATCTGTATTTGGGGATCGATGAAAATGTTAAAGTAAAAAGGGAATGTTTGGAGAAGAAAATTGATGAAACTCTGATTGCCGGGATTCCTTCGCGGAGCAAACGCACGACTTTTAAATATAAACTTACTGTAGAGAACTACAAGTCTAAAAAAATTAAAGTAAAATTATATGAAGCCATGCCTGTTTCAGAAGATGACCGTATTAAAATAAAGATAAATGAGATAAGTCTCGAACCAGGGGTAAAAGACTGGGAAGACCGAAAAGGAATCTGGTTATGGGAGTTGGAATTAGAACCTCAGCAAAAGCAGGAAATATTTTATACTTTTACCGTTGAACATCCCCGGGACATGTTGGTAGAAGGATTGTAAGGGGAGGCGATGATGTGAATAAATTTATTCTGAGTGGAGCTTATAGTTTGAAGTAAAATTAAAATAAAAGGAGAAAACCAAGGAGAAGTCAAATGTTAAGAGTAAATAAAAAAATATTAATAGGGATTATAATTGTAGGTTTAATATTATTCTTTAGTAGTTACTGTTTAGCGGGGATGAATGTACAGGAAATAATTAGCAATATGCAAAAAACTTATGAAAAACAGATGAAAGGAATTAATGATTATACTATAGTTCAAAAGGGTACTGGAGGAATGGCTGCCTTGGCCGGAGAGACTACTACCTATTATAAGAAAGCAGAAATTAAAGGGGAAGTTATATATAAAACCCGCACTGAATCAGAAGTAATGGGGATGGCCATGGTTTCGATTTATGATGGAAATTATATTTGGTCAAAAAATCCGATGACCGGGGAGATTGAGAAAAAAATATCCGAATATAATCCGGGGGAAATGTGGAAAAATATAGATCTTAATAAAAGCCAGTATTTAGGGGAGGAAGAGATTGATGGGGAAAAAACTTATGTTTTAAAAATTGATAATCCTCTCCAACTAATCGGAAATCAGCAAATTATGTCTTCGCAAGGAGGCGAATCGGGAGGGTCTGCCGAGGCTTGGGGAAAGTTATGGATTAGCAATAAGACCTGGATTCCTCTGCGGATGTTTACGGAAATGAAAGTAAAACCAGAGGGAGGAGAGAAGGGAATGGCTATGAATATAAAAATGACTATAGATTTTAAAGATTATCGGCAAGTTGGCACTCTGCTTCATCCCTATCAGTTAGTTATAAATACAGCAATGGAAATAGATACCTCCGGTTTAAGCGAGGAAGAAAAAAAGGAACAAGAGCAAGCGATGCAGATGATGTCAGCAATGGCGTCTGGGATGGGATCTTTTACCATGGAAACTATTGATATAAAAGTCAATACCGGTCTTTCCGGTGACCTTTTCGATGGGAGTAAATTAGAATAATTGGTCAGGAGAAGGGTGTGAAATGAAAATATTTTCCGGAAATGAAAGAAAGTTCCTTCACCTTTAACCGAAAATAGCTCCCTTACTGATAAGAGTGAGGGAGTTATTTTTTTAGGTGAAAAATATTTTTAAAATAAGTTGACAAAATGATACAATTATAGTATCATAATGAAAAGTAAAGAGTAAATTTTAACCAGAGAAATTATTATCAAGATTAAAAGATTAAAGGAAAATCGATAAGTGAAATTAATTACCCGAAACACCGATTACGCGGTAAGGGCACTTTGTTTTATTGCCGAACAAAAGCAAGTGGTAATCTCGGCCGACCAATTAGTAAAATCTTTAGAGATGCCCCGCCCCTTTTTAAGAAAAATACTACAAACCTTAAATAAAGAAGGATTACTTAGTTCATCTAAGGGCAAGGACGGCGGTTTTGCTTTAGCCGTATCTCCGGGGAAAATAAGCCTAACTGATGTAATGAAAATATTTCAGGGATCGATAAGATTAAATGAATGTAAATTTAAAAAAAGCGATTGTCCCTATATAAGTGATTGTCTTTTAAAGAAAAAGATAGATTTAATAGATAAAGAGGTTAGGGCAAAATTAAAAGCCATAACCATAGCGTCTATAATAAAAAAGGAGGTAAATGTAAATGACCAAGAAGTTAGAGGTTTATAAATGTGAGATTTGCGGAAATATCGTTGAGGTATTGCACCAAGGGAAGGGAGCTTTGGTCTGCTGCGGGCAGGAAATGAAACTGATGGAAGAACAAAC
>JAKLPU010000177.1:0-3237 GCA_022013755.1 Candidatus Atribacteria bacterium
TAAAGATACCTGTAAGATCTTGTATTGGTTGTAAATGTAAAAAACCAAAAAAAGAGATGATTAGAATAATAAGAACACCTGATGGAAAAATTGAAATTGATAAGACAGGTAAAAAGTCAGGAAGAGGAGCTTATCTTTGTGGTAATGTTAAATGTTTGGATATTGCCTTTAGGGAAAATAGTTTAAATAAATCCTTAAAGCAAGATATTCCACTGCCAATGCTTGATGAATTAAGAAAGACTTTTTTAAAAAATATAAGCGAAAATAATTAGTCGTTAGTGAATAGTGAATAGTCGTTAGTTTAAAATACAAAATTAGATAGGTACTAATAAAGAATATAAGATAATAATAGATGATATAATAATAATATAATAAGGATTATATAACTTATTGTGGAGGCGATATACAATGAAAATGAGAGTGTATGAATTAGCTGAAGACTTAAAAATACCGGCTAAAGAACTGATAGGGTTTTTAAATAGAGAAGGGGTTAAAGTTAAAAATCATATGAGTACTTTAGATAATGATACTATCGAATTAATTAAGGAAGTTATTGATGCTGAAAAGGAAAAAAAGGTAAAAGAAAAGAAGAAACAACTTAAAGTGATAGAGATTAGTAAACTTCCCAATTTAAAAGAACTTTCTTCACAGCTAAAAATTTCTTTATCAGAGATAATACAAAAAATTATACAATTTGAAACAATAAGTTCGATTGACAAGGAAGTTCCTATAAATATTTTAAAAAATATCGCTAAGGAATACGGGTATGAGATAGAATTATCTGATAAATTAAAAAGTAAAAGCAATCTCCAAAAAAAAGATAAAACTATAAATTTAATTGCAAAACCTCCTGTCGTTACTGTAATAGGACATGTTGATCATGGTAAAACTACTCTTCTTGATACTATTCGAAAGACAGATGTCACCAAAGGAGAAGTGGGTGGAATTACGCAACGAATTGGGGCATACCAAATTAATATAGATCATAAAAAAATTGTGTTCATTGATACTCCGGGGCATGAAGCTTTCACCACAATGAGGGCCCGAGGAGTAAAAGCTACAGACGTTGCAGTTTTAGTCGTGGCAGCAGATGATGGAGTAATGCCTCAAACCGTCGAAGCAATTAATCATGCAAAAGCGGCAAATGTTCCTATTATCGTAGCAATAAATAAAATCGACAAAGCTAATGCCAATGTCGAAAAAGTAAAGAAAGGATTAGCAAAATACGACTTAGTTTCTGAAGAATGGGGGGGAGAAACTCTAATGGTGGAGGTTTCTGCCCTTCAAAATAAAGGCATTGAAAAATTATTGGAAACTATTTCATTACAAGCAGAGATGTTAGATTTAAAGGCAAATCCTGACATTCCGGCAAAAGGTCTAATAATAGAAACGAAATTAGACAAGAAAAGAGGAATTATTGCTTCAGTATTAATTCAAGATGGATCACTAAAGATTGGTGATTATTTCATTGCAGGATTATCCTATGGTAAAATTAGAAACCTTGTTGACGACAAAGGGAAAAGCATTAAAAAAGCAGGACCTTCAACTCCGGTTGAGATTATAGGTTTTTGTAAAATGCCTCAGGCGGGTGATTACTTCCAAATAGTACCCGATGATAAGCTCGTTAAAATTATAATTAGCGAAAGGGAGGATGAGGGAAGAAGTAAAATTATAGTAAAACCATCACTCTCTTTGGACAATTTATTTTTAGAGATGAAAGAAGGAAAGATAGATAAATTAAATATAATTTTAAAGACGGATACGCAAGGTTCCTTAGATGCTTTGCAAGAGTCTATAAAAAAGATAAAAATTGAAAATGAAGAAGTAAAAATTGACATTATTCATGCAGGTGTCGGAAACATTACCGAAACAGATGTTATGTTGGCTTCTGCTTCCAAGGCAATAATAATTGGTTTTAATATTCGCCCTGATACAAATGTCCAAAAAATAGCTAAGTCCGAGAAGGTAGACATCAGATTATATAAAATTATATATGACCTAATAGATGAAATTAAGTCTGCTTTAGAAGGTTATTTAAAACCAAAAATCGAAGAATACATATGCGGACAAGCAGAAGTTAGGGAAGTATTTAAAATACCTAAGATCGGTACTATTGCAGGAAGCTACGTATTAAATGGTAAAATATCAAATAATGATAATATACGAGTAATAAGAGACGGTAAATTAATATATGAAGGGAAAATCTCTTCACTAAAAAGATTTAAAGAAGATATAAAAGAAGTTAATACTGGTTTTGAATGCGGAATCGGTATAGAAAAATATAATGACATTAAATTGAAAGACATACTTGAATTTTATACTTTTAGAAAAATCAAAGATAAAAAAATTAATTAGTCGTTAATGTACTAGTCGTTAGTGAATAGTATTTAGTATTTAGTAAAGAAAATAGAAGATAGAAGTCAGAAGACAGAATTCAGAAGTAAGAAGCCCTGCTCGTATCGAGTATCGAGTAAAATAGAAATAAAAAGATGTAGGGGCAGACCTTGTGTCTGCCCGTAATGAGTAATTTGTAGGGGCACGATGCATCGTGCCCACCAAAGCCAAAAGACAAAGAAATAAAGGGCACAATTCATTGTGCCCCTACAAAATCACAAAGACTATAGTGACGTCATGGGCAGACAAATCCGTTTCCTTGTCCTACTAACGACTATTTTATAAGGAAAAACATAATGTCATTGTCCAAAAGAAGCGAACAGTTAGAAAAGTCTCTTATAAGAGAAATTAACAATATAATTTATCGGAAAATAAACGATCCGCGAATAAAATTTGTTACTATAACAAGAATAAAAGTTTCATCTGACCTGAGATATGCTGACATTTTTGTGACTATTTTTAACGATAAGGATCAACAAAAAAAAGCTTTAAAAGGACTTAAAAGTGCGACAAAATTTATAAGAGGTGAATTGGGAAAAGATTTAAAACTGAGATATGTACCAAATATAAAATTCATAATCGATGAGGACTTAGAGCATCAGTACAAATTATTAAAAATTATTACTGAAGTTAATGAGCAACAATCGAATTTGAAGAAAGATAAAAATAATGAATAATTTTAATGAAATTAATAAATTGCTGCAGAAAAACAATAATTTTTTAATTACTTCCCATGTAAATTTGGATGGAGATGGAATTGGTTCTGAACTTGCCCTTTATTTCATTTTAAAAAAACTAAAGAAGAAACCCATTATATTAAATCAGGATAGATTGCCAAAAATA
>JAKLPU010000178.1:0-5838 GCA_022013755.1 Candidatus Atribacteria bacterium
ACAGCGTTTAGCGTATAGGAAGGATATAAATCAATAAACTAAAAACACAAAGCAAAACTCGTTACTTATCACACATTACTCATCAATGTATTTTATTTGCTAAATACTAATTTAATTGGTTAATTTTTCAAATATGGATTTGTTCTTCTCTCCTCACCTATAGTTGAATCCGGTCCGTGCCCAGGATAAATTATCTTATCATCACCCAAAATCAATAATTTTTCTTTAATTGATTTTATTAAATCTTGGTAAGAACCACCGGGTAGGTCGGTTCGACCAATACCCCCGGCAAATAAAGTATCACCCGTAAAGACAATATTATTTGAAACAAGAGAAATTCCTCCCAGGGTATGACCAGGTGTGTGAATTACTATTAAATTTAATGTGCCTAAAGATATCTCGTCTCCCTCTTCTAAAAGCTTATCTGCGGGAGGTGAGCATATTTCTTTACCCATAAAGGAAGAAAAATTTTTATTGGCACCAACTAACATATCGGCATCTAACCTATGGATTAATAATAAAGCTTCGGTCTTAGCTTTAAGCAAATTATTACCAGCAATATGATCGATATGCCCATGGGTATTTATAATATATTTCAAATCAAAATTATTTTTTTGTAAAAGATTTAAAATTAAATCTACCTCATCTTCTCCTCCTGGATCAATTACCGCTGCTTTTTTAGTCTTTTTACAACTAATTAAATAACAATTAGTTTCTAACACTCCTACTACTAATCTTTTTAGAAACATTTCTTCTACAATCCTTTCGTTTAGTAGAATCCTCTATAAACAATTCAAATTATTAAAACAGTTTTCATCTTCTCAGATAGAAAAATCCTTTATTAAAAATCTTCTAAAACAGATTGTATTGCTTTGCTTATTTTTTTTAGAATCTGAGGATAATTAGTAATAATTCCATCTACTCCATATAAAATAAAGCGAACCATATCTATATCTCTATCGACCGTCCATACATACACTGTTTTATCCAGCCGATGTAAACAAGAAATAAGTTTTTCTTTACACAAAAAGGCATGTGGATTTAACCCTTCCAATCCATTAACATATCTTTTGGGATTTATCCATTTAGCATACAGCCCATTTGCTTTAAGCTCAGGATATCTCTCTTTTAGCAAGATTACCGTATCTCTATCAAAAGATGAAAAAAGAATATTATTATATCCAAAACTCTCTGTCTCTTTTACTAATTTATCTACAATGCCCGGATAAATCTTCTCCCCTCCCTTAATTTCTATATTTACAGAAAGTTTTCCCTTCAATATTTTAAGTACATCCCTAAGCAAAGGTATCTGTTCATTGAGATACTTCCTCACTTTGCCTTTTTCTAAGTCAAGTATGTCCCTCTTCTTAATTTTTAATTGTTTGAAACAAACCTTCTTTCCATCATTTCTTGAGAAAAAAAGTTTTTTAACTACATCAAACCTCTTGCCATCCCGATGTAAATAAAAACTAATTTTCTTCCTAGTTAATTGCTCATAAATATTCAGATAAAACGAATTAGCTTGAATTGTTCTTAATTCTAAAAAATATTTCTTCTCTTCCGGCAATTTCTCCATAATTTTTTCTTGATTTTTAGTAAAAAATTTAGAGATGTCGTATTTTTTTAATTCTTTAAAGGTAAGCTGCTTAATGGGAATTCTTAATCCGGTTAACCTTTTTAAATCTATATCATGGATTACAATTAATTTTCCATCTTTGGTAAGGTGCACATCCAATTCTATTCCATCTATTCCTAACTCTACTGCTTTTTTAAAACCGGAAAGGCTATTTTCGGGAGCAATTCCTTTTGCTCCTCTATGTCCAATAATAAGAGGTAACTTCATTATAATTTCTCCCTAAAAAGGTAAATTTATTTCTAAATTAACTTTTCACTATCCAAAAGAATGGTAACCGGGCCGTTATTAAAAATTTTTACCAACATCATGGCTTGAAATTCTCCGGTTTCAATTTTAAGACCATAATTTTTTATATATTTTACAAAATAATCATATAATTTTACTGCTCTATCAGGGAGAGCCGCAGAAATAAAACTCGGGCGCCTTCCTTTTTTACAATCCCCATATAAAGTAAACTGAGATATGACCAAAATCTGGCCATTTATATCTCTCACAGAAAGATTCATCTTCCCTTCTTTATCTTCAAATATACGTAAATTTACTATTTTTTCAGCCAGGTATTCTGCATCTTTTTCTCCATCACTCTGACCCACTCCTAAAAGGATTACCAAACCCTTTTCTATTTTCCCTATTTCTTTTTCTTCAATCTCTACTGACCCCTTTTTTACTCTCTGTACTACTGCTCTCATTATTTATTCCTCGGATAAAAGATTTTTCTTCCTAATTTATCAATTAAAAAGTTGTTACTCTCTTTACAATTAATACGCTTTTTATTTTTTTTATTTTCTTTATTATTTCTTGAAGCTGATCAAGATTGTTGATAGAGAGTGTTACATCTATATTAGCAATATTATTTTTATCAGTTATGGCATTTATGGCACTAACTGTAATTTTAAGGCTGGGAAAAATGAACATGATATCAGATACTAAATTCGGACGGTCATCAGCAATTATTTTTATCTTTACCGGGTAAAATAGCTCTTCTGTCTTCATCCATTCTACTTTTACCAACCGATCTTTTTCGGCAGAAACAAAATCTACATTAGAACAATCTGCCTTATGTATAGATACACCTCTCCCCCTGGTAATATAACCAATTATTTCGTCACCGGGAACCGGATTGCAGCATCGAGAAAATCTTATCATAACATCATTAATCCCTTGAACCCTAATACCTTGATCAATTCTTTTTCTTACTTTTACCAGAGGAATAACTGGGGATATTTTTTCTTGAGGAATTATTTTAGATAAAACCTGATAAGGAGTCAATTTTCCGTATCCAATATTTTCAAACATTGATTCTAATTCGGTAAAGCCTAATTCAATACTCGCTTCTTTTAACTTTTTAGTAAACTCAGGAGAGGGTTCAATTTTATATTTTTCCATCTCTTTTTCAAAAAGTTCTTTTCCTTTTTGAATATTTTCCTCTCTCATCTCCTTTTTAAACCAGATTCTAATCCTATTTTTTGCGCCTGATGTCTTAGCTATCTTCAGCCAATCTCTACTGGGACCTCGGCTTGATTTGGAAGTTAATATCTCTACAATATCTCCACTCTTCATTTTATAATTTAAAGGAACTATCTTTTTATTAACTTTAGCCCCCACACATCTATGACCTACGTCTGTATGAATAAGATAGGCGAAGTCTACAGGGGTAGAACCTAAAGGCAATATCTTCACATCACCTTTGGGAGTAAAAATAAATACTTCATCCTGAAAAAGACCAATCTTCAAGTTTTCCATAAATTCTTTGGGATCTTTCAAATCTGTCTGCCATTCCAATATCTGTCTTAACCAGGAAAGCCTATCTTCTAATTTTTTATCCTTTTTTAAATCAACCTTCTCCTTATATTTCCAATGAGCAGCTATTCCGTATTCAGCAGTTTTATGCATCTCCCAAGTGCGGATTTGTATTTCTAAAGGTTCGCCTTTAGAAGTAATCACTGTGGTATGCAAAGACTGATACATATTTGATTTAGGCATGGCAATATAGTCTTTAAACCTACCGGGCATAGGTTTCCAAATTGAATGTAATAATCCCAAAACCGCATAACAATCCCTGACAGAATTGCAAATTATTCTAATTGCAATTAAATCATATATCTGGAAAAAATCTTTTTCCCCTTTTTCCATCTTTTTATAGATGCTATAGATATTTTTAGGACGACCTTTAATCTCCGCCTTAATCTTTACATTTTGTAACTCTTTTTGTATAATCTCTTTTATCGATTCAACATATTTCTCTCTTTCCAATCGATTTTTTGCAATCCTACTAACTACCGTTTTATATTTTATTGGTTCTAAATAACATAAAGAAAGATCTTCCAATTCCCACTGAATCCTGGAAATACCCAATCTATTGGCAATAGGAACGTAAATTTCTAGTGTTTCTTGAGCTACTTTTAATCTCTTGTGGGGGGGTATATACTGTAGAGTTCTCATGTTGTTCAAGCGATCTGCTAATTTTATCAGAATAACTCTTACATCTTCTGCCATAGCCAAAAACATTTTACGAAAATTTTCAGCTTGTTGTTCTTCTTGTGTTTTAAAAGAAATTCTACTTAATTTAGTGACACCATTAACTAACATGGTTATTTCTTCGTCAAATTCTTCCTTAATGGTAGATAATGAAGTATCAGTATCCTCAATTATATCATGCAAAATCCCCGCTGCAATAGTAATTACGTCAAGCTCTAAATCAACCAATATTTTAGCTACTTCTAAAAGATGCGAGGTGTAAGGCTCTCCAGAATACCGCTTTTGTTCCCGGTGGGCTTTTACTGAATATCTGTAGGCTTTTTTTACTAAGCTCAAATCAGCTTGAGGGGCATATTGGGATATTCTTTTTAAGATATATCTTATTAAAGTGAATTGAGAAATAATTTACACCTTCTTTATTAGTCGATAGTGAATAGTATTCTCAAGCGTATAGCGTATAGCGTTTAGCGTGGAGGTAGTAGGGGCTTGATTTATCAAGCCCGCTATAAAAAAATTGAAATAACTCGGGTCGGATAAATCCGACCCCTACTCTAAAAACTATATGTTATATGCTAATATCACAATACACTACACAAGATACGAGAAAAAAGTTTTGAGTTTTGAATTATAGTTTTTCGCTTTTAGCTTTTAGCTGTATAATAATAACTAAAAATTGTATTTAAAACTAACAATTAATATGTCTTGTATTTTGTATTTTCCTTACACTTATTACCCGCACCTATACGCTAAACGCTGCACGCTATACGCTAATAATTAATTATACTGCACCAGAGAAAAAATATCATATCCTTCTAATTTTTCTCGGGGATTTAAAAATGTAAGTTCAACTATAAAGGAAGCACCTATAACCTTTCCTCCTAATTTTTCAATTAGTTTAAATACTGCAGCTGTGGTGCCGCCTGTAGCGAGAAGGTCGTCAATAACCATGATCTTGTCTCCGCTATCTATCGCGTCTTTATGTATTTCTAAAATATTTTCCCCATATTCTAACTCGTAAGATATCTTCTCCACTTCACTAGGTAATTTTTCTGGTTTTCTAACAGGCAAAAACCCAATCCCTAATTGATAAGCTACGGGAGCACCTATAATAAAACCTCGAGCTTCTATTCCCGCAATATAATCAATTTGGTATTTACTACAATGCCTAGTTATTTCATCAATGCTACATTTAAATGCTTCTCTATCTTTTAATAGAGTGGTAATATCTTTAAATGTAGCATTGATGAAATAACTAGGCATTGCAGTAAATACCAAATTGATTATATTGCGGGAATAGAAGCTCGAGGTTTTATTATAGGTGCTCCCGTAGCTTATCAATTAGGGATTGGGTTTTTGCCTGTTAGAAAGCCAGAAAAGTTGCCCAGTGAAGTAGAAAAGATATCTTACGAATTAGAATATGGGGAAAATATTTTGGAAATGCATAAAGACGCGATAGATAGCGGAGACAAGGTAATGGTTATTGACGACCTTCTTGCTACAGGTGGTACCACAGCCGCAGTATTTAAACTAATTGAAAAACTAGGAGGAGAAGTTATAGGTGCTTCCTTTATAGTTGAACTTACATTTTTAAATCCCCGAGAAAAATTAGAAGGATATGATATTTTTTCTCTGGTACAGTATAATTAATTATTAGCGTATAGCGTGCAGCGTTTAGCGTATAGGTGCGGGTAATAAGTGTAAGGAAAATACAAAATACAAGACAT
>JAKLPU010000179.1:0-4345 GCA_022013755.1 Candidatus Atribacteria bacterium
TCTTCATCTGTGATAACATTTCGCCCGAACCAGAAAAATATAGAACTACTCTTATTCCACTTTTTTCTTCAAATAGCTTTGCACACTCTTCCATTGCCGGTTTTGAAGCAGAACCACAAAAAGCCAAAATCTCTACTTTCTTTTCCTCTGCATAACTAACTATCCCCCATACAAGCATTAACACTATTATTAACAGCAGTATCAAGCTAAATCGTTTCATTGTAACTTCTCCTTCCTTATTTCTCATTCTCATTAAACTATAACTTTACAAAGATAAAGATGAGTACCCTAATTGATACAGCAATCCTGCCTCCTTTTATATCGGATATTTGTTTATTGTTTATAAAGTATTTCTTCCTCAAAGAACTATATTATTAATCTCAATACTGTTATACTTATATCCATATAACGATAATATAAAAAAATATCCTACCCCCTTCCTAAAAGTAAAAAAGATAAGAGAGATTCTCCAAAATAGGCGTTATGCTTATATAAATATAACGGAGTGTAAAAAAAATACCCTTCTATTAGGATTCATAAAATGTTAAGACTTTAGAATGAACACTCTTTGTAAAAGTATACAATATTACTTTAGTATTTTTCAAGATTAATTAAGCTTTTATAAACAAAATAATTTTTCCTGATTATTTTTTATTTAAATAAGTACAGATTGCCTCTAAAACCGCTCCCCCTAACGAACGGGCTTTATCAGAAACGGTAAAACAGTATTCTCTTATCCCTCGGGGGTCGATATCTCCTACCTTCATCCCTTTAGTCACCCAACTTTTAGGATAAATTAATCCTCGCAGAACGCCAGATATTTCTGCTTTTAAAGGAACTCCCCCTACTTCTGCAATTATCTCTCCTGCCTTAACCAAATCTCCTATTTTATGCAAAGGCACAATTTTACCTTCAGCTGGAGCTCGCAATAACCTTCTCTTCGATTCTCCTCCCACTTCTCCGGGCACACCTGTATCTGGTGCTGCTTGCCCCTGATAGCAAACCCGTCCCAGGTTATGTCCTCTCTTGGTTTCTACTACCACATCAACATCCTCTCCTGCGGTGAAACCCGGTCCTAAGCCAATAACCAAAGGTGCCTGGTCTATCCTGGTCCCTAAATTACGTTTAGCTAAAATAGCATCTACTAAGACGGTGGGAGAAAGTTTTTCAATGCAACTTCCTTCCTGGTCTATTAAAACCGCAATTTTCCTTTTTTTGATAATGTCTTCCGCTTTTTCCCAGGAAGGAATCAAAACAGCTTCTACCTCTTCTACAATAACCTTGCCCTCATAAATAGCCCGGGCAAAAGAAACAGGAAGACGGATAACAGTGGGATGGTCTATTTCTAAAACTATCACAGAAAACCCTGCTCGAAAAAGTCTTACGGCCACACCGGTGGCCAGGTCTCCTCCACCTCGAATAATTACTAATATATTATTCACTTTATTTAAATCCTTCCTTTTCTATGAAAAGAATTAAAAATACTTTTTATTTTCTCATAATCTTCTTCTCGATCAACATCTAATAATACGGATTCATTTGATAGTTTAACCCGTTTTATATTCTCGGGATGAGCCTTAATTAAAACTCTGCCCCCTATGTCCCCAGTAAGACCCATTAATTCTTCTTTCCAATAACCATCAAAAAGTACAGGGTTTCCCTGTTTATCCTTATAAAAAGGAACTACTATCTCTTTTTTACCCGGAGTAAAAGCTAGAAGTATTTTATATAATATAGAAGGATTAATTAAGGGCTGGTCGCCCAAAATCACAAAAAATCCTTCTAACTCCTCAGAAGATATTTGGTGCAGTGCTTTTTGGATTGAACTGCTCATCCCAGATTTATATTCGGGATTAAGCACAATCTCCGCTCCCCAGTTCTTTCCTATATCAATAATTTCTTTATCTTCAGGGCGAACCACCAAAAGAAATTTGTCTAAAGGAACTAACTTTGCTACCTGTAATACCCATTCTATCAATTTCTTATCACCCAGAGGAAGAGTTAATTTTACTTTCCCCATTCTTTTGCTTTCCCCTGCAGCTAAAATGATTCCCCAAATCATAATGTTTTCTCCTCTTTTATTAACTCAGCCACTACTTCATCCTGGTTAGCAGCTCCCATAATTATACCACTAATTCTCCGGTGACAAATTCTTAGAACCTGAAAAGCCAATTCTTCAGCCTTTTTTTGGTCTTTAGAATCTTCCACTTTATTAATAAAAAGATGACGGCGGCAACCTGGAGGGGCTCCTTTAAACAAACCTTCAGGATGGCAGATTAAAAGAGATAAGGCTTCTATCCCAATCTTTTCTCCTAAGTTTAATCCGGTTAGCCGGGAGAAAATTTGAGAACGAAAAACATTTTCTTCCTGCAAAGAAAGACCCAGGGCATCTATGCCAATCACTCCGACTAAATCTGTAGTCGATAAAGGAATTACCGGCTCATGAAAAGCCGGAGCTTTTACCGGCCTCCCCGCTGCCCCATCGGCTTCTACTAAAAAATAATCTGCTAATTTATCCTCCCACCATTTATCCAACCAATCAGGTGGCGGCCCGGATACTTTTTCTTCTCCACTATCCTCTATCTTCTCTCCTATAACTGCTAATCTTCCGACTTTACTTTCAACAGAAAAGTATTTTTTAATATATTTCCGAATAGTCTCTTCATCGTGGCCTTCAACTAATTTGCCCTTTTTTATAAAAGGAGCTAACTGCCAGGCAAACATTTTGGTAGTGGTAGTTAGAATTATTCGTTTATTTTTAAGAAGCAGTTCTTCAGCTAATCGACTAAAAAGAGTACTCTTCCCTCCTGCACCTACCAGAGATATAAAAGTTCTTTTTTCTAAACCTAAAGCCTCACAAATTTGCACCTGTTTTGTTCTCCACAAACATAAAATTATTAGAAACACTTTCTTAAGGATTAACCTTCAAAGTTTATCTTTTTGGCATATATTTCTCTAACTTTTCAATCAACCAGAATTTTACTTTCTCAACGGTTGCCCTTTGATTTAAGGGTAAAAATTTAGTCAAATCTTTTTTAATTTCCTGATCTGGCATCTCCCTAATAATATTCATAATCTCTTTAGGGTCAGTTTTTTTATTATAAAAAGACATCTTTAAATTAACCAAATCTTGGTCAATCTCTATCTTTTTACTTAATAAAAACCAGATATCAAAAAGGTCCCTTCCCTTCCCTCTAATTATTAGAGCTCTAATTTTTTCGGCTAAAATCTCTTTGGCTGCTAAATGCACCACTAAAGGATAGGGGGAAATAGGAAAAGTAGTTTCAACATAATTATTTTCAATATAAATCGGTTTTTCTCTTAAAGAAATATCTAACCTAACCGTTAAGGGAAAGCTAAAATCTGATATTTCTTGAAATATTCTCCCGGTAAAAGAATCGACAATAGACTTCTCTTGTTTGAAGGATACCGGGATTTCCCTGGAAAGATTTTTAATTGCTTTTTGAATTAAAGTATGAATCTCCTCTTCACTTAAAATACTGCTAAAATCCAGATCTTCAGAAAACCTAAAAGACCCATATAAAAACTTAATTGAAGTCCCTCCTTTAAAATAAATCTGATTACTCTTTGGTAATTCATAAAAATATTTTAAAAATAGGAGCTGGAGATATTCTCGATAGACAGAAAACGAATCTATCTTCAATTCTTTGGAAAAAATTTGTACCTGTTCTTTACTTAACATATTTTTTCACCATATTTTCTAAAGGTAAAAACTTATAATATTTTATCATTTTTTTCAACTTATTCTTATTAATTGGGGATAAATTCAATTCATCTAAGGATATACTTGTCAGGCCTTTGGAAATAAAATAAAGTTCATCTAATAGGGCCTTCTCCGGCAGGGCAATTAGAAAATTATCTTTTTTTATGAAACCGAAAAAGTAGTCCTTTTTCAGATGGGCAAATTCAAATTCCTTCTCATTGTAGATAATCTTCTTGGTTTTTAGAGGAGTAACCGAAGTAATAGTGTAGGGAAATTGGGCTAAAATTCCGTAAAAAGAAAGAGCGCTCTCTAAAGAGATATAAGAAGGAGTAAATAAAAAGTTAGCTAATTCATAATCATTGGTTTCTTTTAAAGAAAATAAATACTTCCCCTTTGCTACTCTTTTTAAGATATTGGCCCTTTCTAATCTCTGTAGGAATTTATAAAGACTATTCTCTTTCTGAAAGGAAAAGATTTTCTGAGCAGTGCCAATATCCAGCAGACTAATATTCTTTTGAATTAAAATTTGAATTGCTTTTTGTTTAGATATAGTTTCCATGATTGGTATCATTTTATACTAAAACATTACCCTATGTCAACTTAACCAATCGAGGCTGTACA